>JBDTQP010000037.1:0-17887 GCA_039932125.1 Gemmatimonadota bacterium | reverse complement strand
ATCTGGGCGTCCTCGGCGGCACCAATTTCCTGAGCTTCAATATCGGCTGGTAAGCCGCGCCATTGAGAGATATGATGACTGAAGAGTGAACGCCTGAACCAGGGCGAATGGATTACAGGGGTTGAAGGGCCGACCCAGGGGAAATGCATTGCTCATCCAGTGCTTTCCCTCAGCCCTTCAACTCCTTTTTCATTTCTATCATCCAGGCCTTTACATCCAGTTATGCTGCTTTGAGCTCTGACGTGCATTGTGGGCAACGCATGGCACCAAGCGGAATCGTGGACAGGCAGTAGGGGCAGGCCTTCGTGGTCGTCGGGGCGGCTTCTTCGCGTTTCCGCATGCGGGCGACGGCTCTGACCATGAGGAAGATGACGAACGCAACAATGAGGAATGAAACGACCCGGGTGATGAAGATCCCGTAGTTGATGGTCACGGCGCCCGCCGCCTGGGCGTCCGCCAGAGTCGCGTAAGGCGGCGCGGTTTTGGTGCCTGCCTTGAGCATCAGGAACAGGTCGGAGAAGTCGACATTGCCCAGCAGCAGCCCGACCGGTGGCATGATGACATCATTGACGAGTGACGTGACGATGGTCCCGAACGCCGCGCCGATGATGACACCAACCGCCAGGTCGACGACATTGCCGCGTAATATGAAATCCTTGAAATCCTTCCCCATGCGGTGCTCCTGTCAGAAGTCTCTTCAGGCCTGTGCGGTTAAGGCGAGAAGATTCTGGGCGGCCTCGGTAAGCCACTCCATTTCCGGATGACCTTTCGCGACCTTGCCCTGCTGGACGTCCTGTGCCAGCTCACGCAGAATTTCGGTAGCCCGGCGAAGGCGAAAACGTTCAACGAAAGAATCGTATTCGCCTGAGGAGGATGCCGACATGATGCCCCAGAGCCGGAGACGCACATCGTCGACTGCGCTCTTGAAGTCGGCCAGTCCCTCCTCGGGAATCCTGCCGCGGGCGACCTGCGCCTCAACGGTCTGCAGCACCGCGCGGATATTAGCGACTTGCTTGCCAAGGTCGAGCTCGGTCACGCGTGAACTCCTGAGATTTCGTGTGCGTACTGGAAGCGGACGTGGATCAAAGAACCAGGCATTGTGAATCCCGCTGGATCTCGTGGTTGAATCTGATAAATGGACCCGGGCGTGAGAAGAACAATACGCTTCCGTGAGCGAGAGGCAAGGAACGCGGGCACCCCGTCTGCGCCAGGCAGCCAGGGCATGGATCTGGAAGCGGACCGGATGCCCATCCAGGGCTCGATCCGCGCAGACGTTTCTCATGCATGTGTGGAGTTTTTCTATGCAGGGATGCAGCGAGGTGACACAGACGTCGAGCCCTGCTATTGAATTGATGCCGTCGCCAGGGTCATTCTGGTGGAAACATCGACCGTCATCGAATTCCGCGCTCCCGTCTCTGCGAGTGCCCCCCGCTCCATCAGTGCGATGAAGGCATCCACAACAGCAGGGTCATGGTGCGCGCCGGCGTGGCGCTTGATATAGGAGACAGCCTCGTGCTGGGTCCACCCCGGCCGGTACGGGCGTTTGGAGACCAGCGCATCATACACATCCGCCACAGCCACGACTCGTGCCAGGTACGGAATCGCCATCCCGGCGAGATGATCAGGATACCCAGCTCCATCGAATCGTTCGTGATGGTGCCGAACGATTGGCAGGATGTCCTGGAACACGGAGATAGGCGCCAGGATACGTGCGCCCACCACCGGGTGCGACTGCACAATGGCGATCTCTTCGGCGGTCAGCCGCGACGGTTTGTCCAGCAGGCGCGGCGGTATGCCGATCTTTCCTATGTCATGAAGGAGACCGCCCCGGTGAAGCATGTCGAGCTCGCGCGGGGCCAGGCCAAGTTCCCTGCCGATCAGCAATGACAACTGGGTCACGCGTTCCGAATGGCCGGCCGTCCACGGGCTGTTGGCATCAATGGTCCGCGCGAGCGCAGCCAAGGTTCCCCAGCTCAACTGTTCGAGCCGATCCACCAGGTGGGTGTTGGCGAGCGCGAGAGTGATCTGGTCCGCCAGTTGTCTCGCGTGCGAGGTGTCCGCTGCCGTCACGGAGGTCTCTGAAGGAAAAATGAGCGCAAGCAGGCCGGTGGCTTCACCCTCGTGCTGCAAGGGCAGGACGAGAACTCGAGCACCGGGAGATAGCGCTGGCAACGCGACGAGAAAGGGATTGTCCCGCACGGTCGGATTCAGGAGCAGGTGATCACCCCCGCGCGTCAACGTGCTCACCTCGGCTTGGCTCAGGCGCAGATCGCGACTCGTGGGCTCCGCATCGCTGATCGTCGTGGTATGCCAGGCATGGTCGCCCTCGAGTGACCGGAGCAGGAGCGTGACGCTCGTTGCGGGCAGGTGCTCATGGAGCAGGCGGAGTACTGCGTGAACGACGGGATCGGTTTTTACCTGGGACAGGGCGGCGCGCCCGATGTCGTTGATGAGAGTGAGTGCGGTGAATTGCTGCCCCAGCTGGTGCGCCATCGTGTTGAATGAATGAGCGAGACGTTCGAATTCATCGCCGCTCCCGACGACGACCGGGGTCGTAAATTCTCCCCGGGCGACACGGAGCGTGCCTTCCTGCAGACGCAGCAGCGGTTCCATTCCCCGCTGAATCCGATTGCGGCTGAACAGAAAAACGAGCAGCATTGCAAGCGCCATCACCAGGAGAAAATTCCGGGTGAACGCCGTCATCGGGGCGAGCACCCGGGAACGTGGCTCGCTCAGGACGATGGTCCATGGCTGCGCCATCCAGTGCGGGCTCATGCCTGTCGTCCAGTAACCCGCGGAGAACTGCATCCCATCGTGCGACCAGTCGATCTCTCCATCGGCTGGCGAGTGAGCGAGCGTCGTGACCAGCTGATGAAATTCTCCCGGGGGACAGGCGAGAACGATGCTCGCGGTCTCGGCGAGGATACAGAGCTCAATCTGCGTCTCAGTGTTCCTGAGAGGTCCCCAGAGCCGATCCGGCGCCAGCTCCGCCCAGAGTATTCCTGCCCGGGGGCGCTCGCGGTCCACCCGGCGTGCAACGAAGACGGCCGGTGCGGTCGATGCGCCAGTCACCAGGAGCAGCGCGCCGCCCGCGGCGAGGTGATCCTCTTGCGCCATGCTCAGCAGTGGAATGTCGGTGTCCATGCGACCACTTAGCGGATAGGGCAGCGTGCCGGGTCGTACGACCGTCAGTGCCTGCACCTTTGATGTCGAATCGAGGAGTTCTTCAGGCACCGCTGATTCAAGCTCCGGCAATGACTGGAGCGTTGTGCTCGCCATTCGCAGCTCGGCGTCGATCAGCTCGAGCCGCTCGACCAGGGCGAGCCCCGTAGCCTGACTGCTCTCACGCAATCGCGCGCGTGATTGTTCGATCAGCTGACGGGCAACGTGCCGGTAGGAAACGATGACGAGGAGCAGAATCGGAAGAACCGCACACATCAGAAATAGGCCCAGCATGCGCCGCGCAACCTGCGTCTCCAGAGTGGTCAGCCTGCGATGCACGGTGCCCTTTCGATACCTCGAAAAGCATGGCCGCGGTGTCCCGGGAAGAACCCGAACGCCGGCGGGACGATCGCGTGGAAAAATGTGAGGCCCATTGCGCGACTGGATCCTGAAAATGGCAAGCCCTGAGCCATAGGCTAACCCGTTGCCGTACCGAACGATCCCTTTGGCCGGCGCCAAGAAAATCAGGATTCTTGCAAGGGTAGTATCCGAGGTGCATCGCCTTGACCAGACCCGTCCATGCCTCCCTTGGAATAAAAGCCTGGGATTTTTGCCGCCTGGCCGCCGCCAGACTACGGCCCTTCGGCCCTGCCGCGAGAAAAATTGCCTGATAAATTGGACCGATGCTGCTTACCCTCTGCACCGCGCTGCTTCTCGGCCCCGTCCCCCACCAGCTCCCCAGGCCTCGGCTGGTAGTTCTCATTGCCATTGACCAGATGCGCGGAGACTATCTGGACCGGTACCGGTCGCAGTGGACTGGCGCCTTCAAAGACATCCTTGAGCACGGGGCTTTCTTCCCCAATGCGCGTCAGGACCATGCCGTCACGGAGACGGCGCCGGGCTTCAGCACGCTGCTTTCCGGACGCACACCAGCGCATACCGGCATCGTCAACAACACCTATGGTGTCTCCGATTCGTCCGCCCCATTACTCGGTACCGCAGGGCCGGGAGCCTCGCCATGGCGATTTCTTGGCAGCTCGCTGGCTGACTGGCTGCTGTCGGAGGACAGCACCGCGCGATTACTCAGCATTTCCCGCAAGGATCGCAGTGCCATCCTGCCGCTGGGCCGTGCCCGGGGAAAAGCGTACTGGTTCTCCGGCGGACGGTTCACTACCAGCCGGTATTACGAGCAGTCACTTCCGGCGTGGGTAACGGCGTACAATGATCGCCGCGGTGCCGAGCGCCTGGCGGGAAAATTCTGGAACCTGCTGCGTCCAGTCGCCGAGTACGCGGAAACTGATTCCATGCCGTACGAGCACGGCGGCAGGGACCTGACCTTTCCTCACAGGGTTCCCGCAGACTCGTTAGCGGCGGCACTCCAGATGCCCGATTTTCCCTGGATCGACTCACTCACTCTCGACATGGCACTCGAGGGCGTTCGCGCAATGCAGCTCGGCACCGATCAGGCGACCGACCTGCTCGCGGTCTCCCTGTCTGCAACCGATGCCATTGGGCACGCCTATGGACCTGACTCTCGCGAGCTGCACGACCAGCTCCTGAGACTCGATCACTGGATTGGCTGGTTTCTCGATTCTCTCGCTCTGGTCATTCCGCCTGAGGAAGTCGTGTTTGTCCTGAGCGGTGATCATGGTGTTCAGTCGTTCCCGGAGTTCACCCGGGATGTCCGGCACCAGGATGCCGGGCGCGTCTCTCTCAAAGGCCTCACGACGCAGCTCGGGGCCGAGCTCGAGGCGCGCTATCACTCTTCATTCGATATTCAGAACGAGAGTGGCCTGCTGACGGCCAACGTGGTGGCCATGCGGGCACGAGGCATTAACATCGATAGTCTCGCCGAATCCTATGCTGCTGAGGTGCGGCGTCTGCGGGGAGTGACGCGGGTACTGACTCCTGTGCTGCTCGAAGCAGCTGCTCCCGGAGACTCCATCGCCCGCTTGTGGCGCAGGCAGATCCCCCAGGCTCAGGGCTGGATCGCGGCAGCGGCGCTGGCACCGCGCTTCATTTGGGCGGACACCGGCGGCTGGACGACACATGGAAGTCTCGACGCGCAGGACATGTCAGTTCCTGTTGTCTTCTGGGGGGCAGGCGTGAAGCCGGGAAGAAATCGCCAGACAGTCAGCACGGTAGATATCGCCCCCACGCTTGCGGCGCTGATCGGTATTCATCCAGCGGAACTGCTCGATGGACAGGTCCTCGGGCAGGCGCTTGCCCGGCAGCCAGCGAAACAATAACAATTGCCCGACCAAAAAACCGCCTGGCCCGCGGTTCGTTTACATTACGCTCAAATTCCATGTCCAACACATTCCCCCAGCTTCCCTGTTTCCCCTGTCCCCATCAGTCAGCCTGCTGCGGCTGGGGAGCGACGCTCACAGAAGAAGAAGCACGCGGGATTCGTGATGCGTACGGCGAGGACAAGGCCTATCTCACCCGGTGGGGCGAGTGGCGAACCAGGATCAAAGGCGGTCGCTGCGTATTATGGAAAGACAACGCCTGCTCGATCTACCATACTCCCTGGTACCCGGCTGTCTGCGGCGGGTTTCCCTGGACCGACGCCGAAACCGGAGGTGCCTATGAATTCGACCAGACAATTTGTCCTGAGTTTCTCACTCGTCCCGATCTTGTGCAGTTGAACGGTGTCAACCGGCCGCCCCGCTCGACCATATCGCCACCCAGTCCTCCCTTCTCACCCGGATCCGGTTCATGAACGCTTTTCGGTTGTCAGCTCTCACCCTGGTGCTTGTCCTCGTCGCGAGTGCGGATTCCGCCGCCCAGAATAACGATGCGATGGAACATGCGCGCCGAGTGCTTCGCGCCTCGCCGGTGATAGACGGACACAACGATCTGCCCTGGGCGATTCGCGAGTCCAAGTCGGCACCGCGGGATGTCGAGGCGTACGATCTGCTGACCCGAACAACCGGCCAGACCGATATTCCCCGGCTGCGGCAGGGTGGGGTTGGTGGACAGTTCTGGTCCGTCTACATCCCCGGCGAAGTAAAAGACAGCGGATTTGCCCGGATTCAGCTGGAACAGATTGACATCGCGCTCCGGACAATCGCGCGATATCCGGATCAACTGCAGCTGGCGCTCACCGCCGCCGATGCCGAAGCCGCCATGCGCCGCGGCCGCATAGCCTCTTTCCTCGGCATGGAAGGCGGCCATGCCATCGAGAATTCGCTCGGCGCGCTTCGGGCCTACTATGCCCTCGGCGTTCGTTATATGACCTTGACGCATAACGTCACCCTGGACTGGGCGGACGCGGCGCTCGACAGCGTCAAGCACGAGGGGCTCACCTCATTCGGCGAAGAGGTCGTGCGCGAGATGAATCGCCTTGGCATGATCGCCGACCTCTCCCATGTCTCTCCTGGCGTCATGAGCGACGCTATCCGGGTCTCCGAGGCGCCCGTCATGTTCTCCCATAGCTCGGCCCGGGCGCTTACCAATGTTCCGCGCAATGTTCCCGATTCCATTCTCAAGCTGCTTCCCGGAAACGGCGGAGTCGTGATGGTCACGTTTGTGCCGGGATTCATCTCCCAGGCGCTGGCCGATTCCCAGGCGGCATGGGGTCCGCGGCTTCGCGATCTGATGCGGGCGGCACCGGACAGCGCTGCCCGCGCCCAGATCCGGCGAGATTTCATGGCCTCTCATCACGAGCCCGCAGTGACCGTCAAAGATGTGGCGGATCATGTGGAGCATGTGCGCGATGTGGCGGGAATGGACCATGTGGGGCTAGGTGGGGACTACGACGGGACCGACAATCTCCCCGAGGGAATGAAGGACGTGTCGGGTTATCCGGTACTCTTCGCCGAGTTGATCCGCCGTGGCTGGACTGATGCTGACCTGGCGAAGCTGGCCAATGGCAACATTCTGCGCGTGCTCAAAGGCGTTGAAGCAACGGCAGCGCGTCTCCAGCATGAGCGCAAACCGTCCACAAAAACCATTCAGGAAATGGATCGGTCGACGCCGTGAGCCGGCACGGCAATCGTTCTCTGCCGTCTCCGGGTCTCTACGTTGAAAAAACTGGCGTGCTGGACAGTGGGGCCAGTTAAGGAGAATGACGAGCACCAGCCACTACCGATGAGCCCAGGTACCGGGTCGCCAATCATATAAACGCCTCTGAGAAATACTCCGCCGCACGATGCTCCGCCCAGAAGTATGGTGCCCACGGACCGGACCCGCCCACAAAACCCACATGCCCTCCTGTTCCTGTAAAGGCCGTTGTGATCGAGCGATTGGCCGCGATTGCCGGTGATGGAATCGTGCTACCCAGTGCAATCGGATCATCGAGAGAATGAATCAGTAGTGTTGATGCTGTGATGGCGGGAATGAACCGCGCGGCGCTCGATTGTCCGTAATAGTCCTCCGCATCCTTGAACCCATGCAGGGGTGCCGTGAGTGCGTCGTCGAACTCTCGTACGGTTCGCGCGCGCCGTATTCGATCAAGGTCGCAGGAGTCCCGGAGAAGTGTTTCCTTCGTCCTCACCTTTTTCAGCAGGGATCGGAGGAAGAACTTCGCATAGATCCGGGCGGGGCCGTGACTCATATGGTCGGCGCAGGCAGCGAGATCGTAGGGGACCGAGACAGCCACACAGGCGCGAAATACCTGGTTGGCACGCGAGCCCTGCTCACCGAGATACTTGAGCAGCACGTTGCCGCCGAGGGAAAAGCCGAGAGCGCCGAAGTGAGATGGGTGAATTTGTCGCGACAGGTGGGCGAGAACCTGGGCCAGGTCGGCAGTCTCTCCCGAGTGGTAGTATCGCGCCACCCGGTTCATTTCGCCGCCACACGATCGAAAGTTGAGCCCGACCGATCGAATGCCCTTTGCGGCCAGCGCGCGCGCAAGCTGGACCGCGTATCCCGAGTGCGCGCTGCCCTCAAGACCGTGAAGCATCAGCACAAGCGGGGCATTCTCCCCGAGCGGATGCGCTTCAACCGTCGCATACTCCAGGTCCAGGAAGTCGCCGTCCGGCGTGTCGAGCCGCTCCTTCCGGAATGCGACTCCCGCGCTGCCCCGGAGCAGGCGCCCTCCGACGGTCTGCGCGTGGGCACTTCGAATCCAGCGCGGTGCGACGAAGGTTTCCTCCGTCACCATTCGGTCGGATCCCGGTGCATGATCCCTGGGGCCTGCCGGAATGTGAAGAGCCATCCGCCAACCACGGCAATCACCGCGAACGAAAACCACTGGATCGCGTAGCTCAGATGGGGGCCGTTATCGAGCGCGGGCGGTTCGAGGCGGATAGGTCGGGCCGGAAGAGTGCTGTCGGGCAGCTGAAGCAGGTACACATCCATGAGGGGATAAGGAATCCGCGTCCGAAGTCCGCCAAGGTCGAGCCGCCGCCAGCTGAGCTGTCCGCCGTGAACAATGGGCCCACCGCTATCGGGTGACGTGGGAACCGGAAAGGCGATCCCCCGCACCATCACCGTCCCCGGTTCCTCGAGGCTCTCGACCTTCGCGGTGACCGCGTCGGGTGATGGCGTAAAGCCGCGATTGACCAGGATCGCGCTATCGCGACCTTCAATCCGCAAAGGCGTGATGACCTCGAGTCCGGGGACTTCCTGATAGAGGTGCTGCCGCAGGATAATCTCGTGTGAGCGATCATAGACCCCTCGCACCTGCACCCGGCGGTTCGAGAGGTCGCTTCGAATTCCCGGATTGATGTTGAGATCGACGGGGTCCGCGTCCCGCGATTGGGCTGCCAGAAGGTTGGCCGCCTTGCGAGTCGAGAGCCGTCTGAGTTGCCATACCCCTAATCCGATGAAAACCCCGGCCATGACCAGTGAAATGATGAAAAGCAGGAAGCGGGGGCGGGAAGACATCGGCCGGTCCGGAAGAGGGAAGACGCGGGGGTAAAATAGCCGGGAGGTTCCCCGGGGGCCTAGCCACCGGACAGAGAAGCGCTAGATTCTTTCCTCCCCCGCAGAACCGGAGTGAGTGGGGGAGCGTGCCACATTGAACTGTTGTAAGATAAATAAATTCAAAGGCTTACACCGCCCTTCGCGCTTCATGCCGTGAGGGGCGTCGTAGCCGATGAACCGCCCATAGCGGTCCCTCAGCCGTAAGAGTGGTGTGATGGCCAGCCATTTCCCGTCAGAGTTGCTTCACTTCACCCTGAAGACCCTTCGGCGGTTTTCCCGTACACTGCCCGTTGCTTTCCTCGCGGCTGCCTTTCTGTCTTGTGGTGGAGACAATCTCGTTCTCCCCAAGGAAGGTGAGCCCGCCAACCTAACCGTCACCCACGGCGCCAATCAGATCGGAATGGTAGGAACGGTCCTGGCCGAAAGCCTGATCGTTCGCGTCACCGATCCCAAGAACCGTCCGGTGGTAGATGCGCGGGTGCTGTTTACCCTGGGCGCCAATGCTTCCGGAGGCGACGTCATTCCGGATACTGCGGTCACCGATGCCAATGGATCCGCCCGGGTTCGCTGGATGCTCGGATCGATCGCGGGGCAGCAGACGATTCAGGCCCGCGTCGTAGGTTTCCCGCTCGCCGCTACATCAATTACCGCGACAGCAACGGCAGCAGCGGCCAACACAATCTCCGCCGTCCGCGGTGATGGCCAGACCGGAACCGCTGGCGCGCCTCTCACAGATTCTCTTGTCGTTCGAGTGGAAGACCAGTTCGGCAACGCGGTGAGCGGCACGACCGTGACCTGGTCAGTGAGCGGTGGGGGATCGGTCAGTCCGGCGAGCGTCGTCACCGGCGCCAATGGCGAAGCCGCCGTCCAGCGGGTGCTCGGGACCGGGGCCGGTCCCCAGGAGGCATCGGCTGCGGCAAACGGCCTCACCGGTTCTCCAGTCGTTTTCAGTCACACCGCGGGAGCGGGTGGTCCCATCGCGTTGCAGAAAATTCTGGGTGACAATAACACGGCGCCTGCCGGCTTCGCGCTCGCGGATTCCCTGGTCATTCGACTGGTCGATGCCAACGGCAACGGCGTCTCCGGGAGAACGGTCGCATGGGCGGTGGCATCTGGTGGCGGGTCGGTATCGCCGACTTCCACCCAGACCGATGTCAATGGATACTCTGGCACCCAGTGGACTCTCGGTCCTACGGCCGGACAGAACACCGTCATTTCTTCCGTTGCCGGATTCTCCGTCACGTTCACCGCGACGGGCACCAGCGACGTCCCGACCAAAATCAGCATTATCGGCAGCACCAATAATCAGACTGCGGCCGCCGGAACCAGCGTCGCTAATCCGCCAACGGTCCTGGTGCAGGATGCCAATAACAATGCGGTTCCCAACGTTGCGGTCACCTTTGCGGTTACCAGTGGCGGCGGCACCATCACACCCACCGCTGCGGTGGCTACCGGTCAGAATGGCCGTGCCTCGCTGACCGATTGGACGCTGGGACCCATCGCTGGCGTGAATACGCTTTCCGCGACCGCGAGCGGACCGGCTGGGCCGCTCGCGGGAAGCCCGCTCGCCTTCACCGCCACGGGTGTCCCCGGAGCTGCCGCGCAACTCACGCTCACCAACCAGCCGCCAGCCACGGCTGCGAGCGGCGTTGCGCTCACCACGTCACCCATCGTGCAGCTGCGAGACGCCGGCGGAAATATCGTGACCCAGTCCGGTGTGAACATCACAGTGTCACTGGGTTCTGGAACGGGTACGCTGAACGGAGCACTGACTCATCCAACAAATTCGAGCGGCCAGGCAACGTTCACCGGACTCTCGATCTCCGGTCAGACCGGCAGCTTCACCCTGAATTTCAATGCCAACGGGCTGACCGGCGTTACGTCGACGACCATCACGCTTTCCGAGGGACCCGCAGCCAAACTCGTCATCGTTACCCAGCCGCCTTCATCGGCGCAGAGCGGGGCGGCGTTCAATCCGCAGCCGTCGGTGCAGGTCACTGATGCGGCGGGCAATCCGGTGAGTCAGAGTGGAATCACCGTCACCGCTTCGATCGCGACCGGTGCCGGGTCCTTGTCAGGAACGGCCACTGCGCAGACCAGCAGCAGCGGTGTGGCCGCCTTCAGCGATCTTGCGATCACCGGTGCCGCCGGGACTCGCACGCTCGATTTCACCGCGGCTGGCCTTACCAAGGCAACATCCAATTCGATCACGCTGGGGGCGGGGGGCGCCACCAGGCTTGGGTTCGGCGTACAGCCAACCAACACGGTGGCGGGCGCGGCCATTTCCCCGGCGGTGACCGTGCTGGTGCAGGATGCTTCGGGTAATACCGTGGTGAGCGCCACCAACGCCGTCACTTTAGCGCTTGCCAGCAATCTGGCCGGCGCCACTCTGGGCGGCACTCTTACGGTGAACGCGGTCAACGGCGTGGCCACGTTCTCTGACCTTACACTCGACAAGACCGGCACCGGATTCACGCTCTCGGCTGCGGCGACTGGCCTCACCGGGGCCACCAGCACCGCCTTCAATATCACTCCGAGCAGTGCTACGCAGCTGGTCTTTACTCAGCAGCCGTCCGACGTCGTGGCTGGTGCCACTATGGCTCCTGCGGTGACGGTGACTGCGAAGGACGCGCTCGGCAATACGGTGACCGGGTACGCCACGGCGATCTCGCTCTCGATTGGAACCAATCCCGGTGGAGCGACCCTCACCGGGGGCACCGCCGTCGCGCCGGTGAATGGTGTGGCTACGTTCTCCGGACTCTCGCTCAATAAGGCCGGAACCGGTTACACCCTCGCCGCCTCGTCGGGGGCGCTGAACAAGATCAGCAGCACCTTCGATGTTTCGGCAGGAACGGCGACTCAGCTTGTCTTCATCACCCAGCCGGGCAACAGCGTCGCCGGATCCAGCATCGCGCCGCCGGTACAGATCGCGATACGCGACGCCTTGGGGAATACGGTTACCTCGGCAACGACCTCGATCACTGTCGCCATTGGCAACAATCCTCCGGGGAACGGCGTGCTGGCCGGTACCAAGACGGTGAGCGCCGTGAACGGCGTCGCGACATTCAGCGGTCTTTCAATCGATAAGCCGGGAACGGGCTATACCCTCACGGCAAACGGGGGATCACTGCCTCAGGCCACGAGCAATGCGTTCAACGTGCAGCTGGGTACCGGGAACAAGCTTGCCTTCGTGGTGCAGCCGAGCGCTGCGGTCGTGGCCGCCAGCATAAGCCCGGCGGTGCAGGTGGAAATCACCGATGCCGCAGGCAACCGGGTTGTCACCGCGAATGATCAGGTGACGCTGGTGATCGGCGCGAACCCTGGTGGTGCCATGCTGAGCGGGGGCGGACCGGTGACGGCGGTGAGTGGTGTCGCGACGTTCTCCAATCTCAAGCTCGATAAAGTCGGAACCAGCTACACGTTGACGGCCCTGGCCTCTGGACTCGTGAGTGCCACCAGCACGTCGTTTGATATCACCAACGCCTCCACGACAACGGTCATTACCTCGGATAGTCCCGATCCGTCGGTGGTCGGTCAGGGTGTGTCGGTTCAGTTCAATGTGAATGCTGTCGCGCCGAGCACCGGAAACCCGACAGGAGGCGTGACGGTCACTGATGGGACGGTGAGTTGTAGCGCCAGTGTTGCCGCCGGCGCGTGCACCCTGACGCCGACGTCCACGGGCGCCAAGACGATCACCGCTTCCTACCTGGGTGACGCGAACTTCACGGGCAGCACGTCGGCCGGTGTGGGCCACCAGGTAAACGTGGCCGCCACAACGACCCAGGTTACTTCGGATAATCCGGATCCATCGGTTTCAGGGCAGACGGTGACGGTGAACTGGAACGTGGTCGTCGTCGCGCCGGGCGGAATCGGGGGTGGGCTGACCGGAGACGTGACTGTCACCGATGGTGTGGATAGCTGCTCGGTTCCGGCGAGTGCCGGCACCTGTACGATTGCACTGACGACAGTCGGCTCGCGTACCCTGACCGCAACCTATGCCGGCGACGCGGGGCATTCTTCCAGCTCGGACACCGAAAATCACGTCGTCGGCAAGGCGAGCGTGACGGTGCTGATTACCTCCGACACGCCCGATCCTTCCACCGCCGGGCAGGCAGTCGATGTGAGCTTTACCGTGACTTCATCGGGATCAGGAAGCGGCACGCCGACGGGCAACGTGACGGTGAGCGATGGCGCCACGTCGTGTTTCGCGAGTGTTGCGGTGGGAACCTGTCAGCTGACGCTGACCACCGTAGGAGCCAGGACCCTCACCGCAACGTACCCGGGCGATGCCCATTTCAACACCGGGTCCGATACTGACGCGCACACCGTCAGCAGTGGAACGACGACGACCACCATCACCAGCATGACCCCCAATCCTTCGGTCGTGGGCCAGGCGGTGCTCATTCAGTACGCCGTCAGCAGCTCGGGTGGCACACCGACCGGTAACGTGACCGTGAATGCCGCCGGCGGTGGAACCTGCAGCGGAACCGTCGCCGCGGGCCAGTGTACCATCACGTTTACATCCGCCGGGAGCCGGTCCATCACGGCGACCTACCCTGGTGATGTCAACTTCGGTGGCAGCACGTCACCTGCCGTTAACCAGGTGGTAAACACGGCTTCGACGACAACCGCGATCACGTCCGACACGCCGGATCCTTCGACCATCGGACAGGCGTACACGGTCAACTACACCGTGAGCGTGGTTTCGCCGGGTGGGGGCACGCCAACGGGCAATGTCACCGTTAGCGACGGCCTCGATACCTGCACTGGAACGGTGGCTGCGGGCAGCTGCAGTCTCACCTCCAGTACCGCGGGGTCCAAGACTCTCGTGGCCAGCTACCCGGGGGATGGCGACTACACCAGCAGCTCGTCGAGCGGTACGGCGCATGACGTGACCGCCGGAGCACCGAGTCCCGGTAACTCGAGCCTGGTCGTAAATAATGGAACGATCACGGCGAGCAGTGGCTCCAGCACGACGACAATCACCGTGACGGCGCGCGACGCATCGAACAACCCGATCAGCGGCGCCACGGTAGTGCTCTCCGCCAGCGGCAGCGGCAATACCATCACGCAGCCTTCGGCAACGACCAACGTGAGTGGCGTTGCGACCGGCACGCTCTCTTCTACCGGGGCCGGGAGCAAGACCGTTTCGGCGACGATCAACGGGGTTGGCGTTACCCAGACACAGGCCGTCACCGTAGACCCGGCCGCCGCCGCCGCCGGTTCATCGACCGCCAATGTTCCGAGCGGAACGCCGGGAGTGCAGACCACGATAACGGTTCAGGCAAAGGATCAGTTCGGCAACAACGTGACGACCGGCGGAGCCAATGTGCAGGTGACCGTCAGCGGCTCCAACACGGCAGGACCGATCGCCGCAAACGATAACGGTGACGGCACCTACACGGCGAGCTACACGCCCGCCAGCTCGGGACCGGACCAGGTCGATATTACCCTCAATGGTACGCCGATTCTTGGGAGTCCCTTCAACACCATCGTTGCGGTCGGTCCCGCGACCCAGATTCAGATGGTGACCGGGAATAACCAGTCGGCGCCGATCGGCACGTCCCTCGGCACGAGGCCCACCGTCATCGTGCGCGATGCGCTTAACAATCCCGTCTCCGGCGTAACCGTATCATTTGCGGTTACCGGCGGAGGCGGGTCGGTCTCCCCGGGATCGGTTGCGACGAACGCGAATGGATTGGCCGACGTCGGCTGGACGCTGGGGCCTTCTAGCGGGACGAACACACTGACTGCTTCATCGACAGGGCTCTCAGGGAGTCCTGTTTTGTTTTCAGCCTCGGCGATGCTCGGCGCAACCGCCACGGCGATTACCGGACAGACGCCGAATCCATCTGCTGCCGGTCAGAATGTCTCCGTGAGCTATGCTGTCACCGCGAGCGTGGGAACTCCGACTGGTTCGGTGACCGTGACTGACGGGGTGGATTCGTGCACCGGTTCCGTCGCCGCGGGAACCTGTGCCATTGCGCTCACTACGCCGGGGAGCAGAACCCTCACGGCACAGTATGCGGGAGATGCGAACTACAACGGGAGCACGTCGGCGGGAGTCGGCCAGACGGTAGCGGCATCCGCCACCACGACCACCATCTCGTCTCACACACCCGATCCTTCCATTACGGGACAGGGAATCACGATCGATGTATCGGTCACGAGTGGTGCCGGGATCCCGACCGGTTCGGTCACGGTGAATGATGGCACCGATACCTGCAGCCTCACCCTGAGCGGTGGCGCCGGCAGTTGTGTGCTCACGCCAACGGTGCCGGGGACGAAGACGCTGACAGCAACCTATGCCGGCACCGCATCGTTCGCGGCAAGCTCGGGTTCAGTCTATCACCAGGTCGACGCGGGCGGAGGAGTGAGTCCGACGCTGTCCACGCTTACGCTCTCCAGCGGAACGCTCACAGCGAGCAACGGCTCCAGTGCCAGCACCATCACCGTCACTGCCAGAGACGCGCTTGGTCAGGTCATCAGTGGTGCCACGGTTGTTCTCGCGGTGGCAGGGGGAACCGGTAACAATCTTCAGCAACCATCCGGCGTCACCAATGGGAGTGGCCAGGCCGGGGGCACATTCGC
Source organism: Gemmatimonadota bacterium (assembly GCA_039932125.1). Lineage (GTDB taxonomy): Bacteria > Gemmatimonadota > Gemmatimonadetes > Gemmatimonadales > GWC2-71-9 > DASYPP01. Next base: position 2,263 of record JBDTQP010000037.1, on the reverse strand, counting down.
CGCGACCGGTAGCGGCACGCGTACTATTTCCGCGACGATCGACGGGACGACAATCGTGCAGACGCAGGACATCGTGGTGACTGCCGATGTGCTTCGCCCCGCTTCCTCCACCGCGACAGTGCCAAACGGACAGGTGGGTGCTGTGACAACAGCCACGGTCCAGGCACGCGATCAGTTCGGCAATCCGCTCGCGACTGGCGGCGCGTCGGGCAGTTTCATCATCACCGGCACCAATTTCCGGATCGGTGCTCTGGTTGATCAGGGTAATGGTGTCTACACGCTGCAGTACACGCCGACATTCTCTGGCGGGGACCAGATTTCCTTCCTGCTGAATCTTCAGGGTATTCAGGGTAATCCCTACACAAGTACGGTGAATTAGCGGTGTGATCCCCGTCCTATCCCATCCTTTCCATCTCCAGTAAGAATCATTAATCTGAATTGTCCAAGAGGCGGCTCCAGTGTGCAAATCACTGCAGCAGCCGGATCTTAAAGGCTCTCAACTCCGGAGCAATCGATCACGTCATGCCGACCTTCCGCTCGTTCTGCCAGGTGACCATCGTCTTCGCGTTAGCCGGGTGTGCGGCTGATTCGCTGGTCTTGCCCAGCGAGGGAGCGCCATCGCGTGTCGCGGTGATCGCGGGGTCAGGCCAGGAGGGCGAAGCGGGACTTGCCTTGTCGGAATCTCTCGTGGTCAAGATTACCGACGGCGACGATCGGCCGGTGGTGAATCAGCAGGTAGGTTTTGGAATTACCGGGGATGGCAGGGTCGTCCCCGCTGTCGTCCTCACCGATGGTGAAGGCATGGCCCGGTTCAGCTGGGTGCTGGGAACCAGTGCTGGTTCCCAGACGCTCGAGGTTGGCGTCACCAGCGGAAACTCCCTATCCCCTAAAACCAACATTGATGCGATGGCCCAGCCGGGTCCGGTGCACGCTATGGCCCTCATTGGGGGAGATAGCCAGACTGGCCAGGCCGGCGGGGCCCTTCGAGATTCGCTGGTCGTACGACTGGCGGATAAATACGGTAACCCTGTTCCGGGAGAGCTGGTGACGTGGGAGGCATCAGCTGGAGTGCTTGCGCCACCCTCAACGCGAACCAATGGATCAGGTGAATCCTCGGTCCATTGGACGCTGGGCTCGGGCGTCGGCAATCAGATAGTCACCGCCTCCTACCCGGGAGCCAGTGGTTCGCCCGTCATTTTCACCGCTACTGCCACCCCCGGAGCCTCCCCCCGTCTCGTCATAGTGACCCAACCTTCCAGCTCCGCCCAGAGCGGCCTGCGGTTCGCCCAGCAGCCGGCGGTGAGGCTGGAGTCCGCCCAGGGTACGCCGCTCTCGACTTCCGGAATTGCCGTGTCTGTGGCCATCTCCACCGGTGGCGGCTCGCTGAGCGGCACCACAACCGTGCTGACCGATGGGAACGGTTTCTCCCAGTTTACCGATCTGGCCATCTCCGGCAGCAGCGGTACGCGGACTCTCATTTTCGCGGCCGCGGGCCACACCGCCGCGATATCCGATCCGATCAGCGTGACCCTCAATAGTCCCAGCTCCTCGCAGTCCACGCTCACTGCTTCGCCCCAGACGGTTGCGCTGGGCGAGTCATCGATCATTACCGTGACGGCGCGAGATGCCTCGGGAAACCCGATCGCGGGATTGTCGGTATCTATTTCCGTTTCCGGTAGTGGCAACTCGATCAACCAGCCGTCCAGCACCAACGCCAGCGGTGTGGCGGTGGGATCCTTCAGCGGCTCGACGACGGGAAGCCGCACGATCTCGGCGACCGCAGGTGGCGTGGCGATAAACCAGACAGCGACAGTAACAGTGACGGCCAGCGGGCCGGTAGCGAGCAAGAGCTATGCGATCGTTCCGGGCGGTCAGCGCTTCAGCTTCACAACGATCACGATCGTGAGCCAGGATGTGCAGGGCAACCCACTCACGCGAGGTGGATACGCGAGTCACTTCCAGGTAAGCGTCACCGGCAACAATACGTCGAGCCCTAACGTTGTCGACAACAACGATGGGACATATTCTGCCTCGTACTTCACCCTCTTCAAGGGGACTGACCAGGTCGCGATCACGTTCGACGGTATCCCCATTCAGGGCAGCCCCTACAAGAGCAAGGTCAAGTAAAGGAAAGCCGGGTTCAAGCCCGGCTTTTCCCCTGCCTGCTCAAGTTGCAATCCGTCATGAGTACCGGTAATTTCCTCCGCCCGCCCTGGTGGTGAAACTGGTAGACACGCTATCTTGAGGGGGTAGTGCCGTAAGG
>JBDTQP010000036.1:0-17977 GCA_039932125.1 Gemmatimonadota bacterium | reverse complement strand
TTACCGTCGTCGGATGGTATCGCCGCGCGCTGCAGATGTGCGGGGCCCAGGGGGTAGAAGTGGTCGAAGAAGAGTGCCGGGCCACGGGAGGAACCGTGTGCCGGTACAAGGTGCTGTGGAGTTAGCTCTCTCCCTGCCTCACCCTGTTCCCTTGCTCTGCCCCACGGCGCGCTCCAGCGCACCAACATTTGCCTCGATCTCCAACGGCCTGTTCGCGTGCGCCGGCGGCGGCACCCCCTCCTGGTGATAACGCATCAGCGTGTCCGGGTCCTTCAGCACGTGCCCGGTGAGGATCGCGACAACCCGTTCATTTTTCCTGATTACTCCTGACCCTATCAGCTGCTTCAGACCGGCCACGCTGGCCGCACTGGCGGGCTCGCAGCCGACGCCCGCGGCATCGATCACCGCTTTGGCTTCGAGGATCGCTTCATCGGAAACTGCGGCCACCACGCCAGAGGTTTCCCGGATCGAGCGCACCGCGCGGTCATACGAGGCCGGGTTTCCTATCCGGATCGCCGACGCGATCGTTTCGGCCTTCACCCGGCGGGGTGTCGTGAAGCCCTCAAGGAAACTCTGATAAAATGGCGCGGCGCCTTGCGCCTGAACGGCGGCAAGCCGTGGGATCTTCGAGATAAGTCCGAATTGAAAAGCTTCGCGAAGCGCCTTCCCGAATGCCGCGGTGTTTCCCAGGTTTCCAGCAGGCACTACGATCCAGTCCGGCGGGTCCCAGCCGAGTTGCTCGAGCAGTTCAAAAACTATGGTTTTCTGGCCCTCGATCCTGAAGGGGTTGATCGAGTTGAGCAGGTAGACTCCGATCTTCGCTTCCGCCTCCTGAATCAGGCGAAGACAATCATCGAAATCGCCGCGCACGAGGAGCGTGCGTGCGCCGTACGCGAGGGATTGGCTCAGCTTTCCCATGGCAACCTGGCCCGACGGCACCAGGACCAGCGCCGGAATACCTGCCTGCGCGGCATAAGCGGCCAGGCTCGCAGAGGTGTTTCCGGTTGACGCACACGCGACCGCCTTTGCTCCAACCCGCTGCGCCTGGGTGACTCCCACTGTCATACCCCGATCCTTGAACGAGCCGGTGGGGTTATGCCCCTCATGCTTGAGCGCGAGCCAATCGGAGCCGCACCAGGCTGCAATGGGATCGCGCTGAATCAGTGGAGTGTTGCCCTCCGGTTGAGTCACCGGTCTTTCAGCTCCGGGAAGAACAAGCTCGCGAAACCGCCAGACCCCCGATTGCATGTCGGAGTCGAGGGACCCTCGCCGCCGGGCCCACTCGCGCTGAAGATCGCCACCGCGAAGCAGGGGCGCCGGATGCCACACTTCAAGGAGGCCCCCACAGGCGCATCGCGATCCGGAAAACAACTCGGGATATCGTTGCCCACACGCAAGGCAGACAAGAACGCTCCGTTCTGATGGGACAGTCTCCGACCCTGCTCCGGGACTAGAGATCACCCGTGCTCCGATGATGTCCACCTGAGCGAGGCGCGTTTCAGAGTCCACGCCGGCGTGCTCATATCCGCGACGCATTGCTGCGGCCACCCGTTCGGCCGTAGACAGATCGGCGGCGAAGGCAAAGGCGGCGGGCCCGCTGCCGGAAATGGAGCAGCCGAGCGCGCCGGCTCCGAGGGCGGCTGCCTTGGCCTCGAGGAATCCCGGGAGAAGCGGGGCTCGGGCTGGCTCCGCGATGTGGTCTTCAACCGAGCGTCCGAGCAGGGCCAGATCGCCCGAAGAGAAGGCGGCCACCATGGCCGCCACCTGGGCGGCCTGCGCGAGCGCTGTTTCCCGGCTCACGTCAGTCGGCAATACGGCACGGCCACGACGAGTCTCCAAGCGCTGCGACGGAACCGCCAGCACAATGATCAGTCCGGGTGGCGCCGGAACCCGGACGACATCGATGGGATTCATCGATCGCACCAGCACGATGCCGCCCAGCAGGCAGGGGGCAATGTTGTCGAGATGCCGGCCGGCCACCGTCTCTTCGGCCCGGAGACAGCACTCGAGGAGCGCCTGCTGATCGAGCGGTGAATCGAGGAGCAGGTTGACGGCAACGGCACTCGCGACCGCTGAGGCAGCGCTGCCGCCCTGTCCACCGGCAAGCGGCAGCCCCTTGTGTATCGTGAGTGCGATCCCGGTCGAAGATCGGTGCGCCCGATCGAGCACGGCACGAGCGGCAATCCCAGACGTGTGCTGGGCCGGCTCCGAGGAAAGATCGGGATGGCCGGGCTCGAGAATGCGCACGCCCGCTCCATCGCAAAGCTCCGCCCGAACCGTGTCACCAGGGCCGGTCAGCGCGAGACCAAGAATGTCGAGTCCCGGTCCGATATTGCCGATGCACCCCGGCGCAAATACCTGGCAACTCCGCATGCTCAATTACTCCTGGCTGGGCTGATCGCTCGTCACGTGGAGCAAGGACGGCCTGTTGCGCTTCTCACCAGGTACACCGAAGAAGCCCGACAGCAGAACCGACCACCGATCAGGTGTGTGCGATCGGCAATTCGCGATCAGCAATATGCGGAAGGCCGGGAGCGAATTACCTTGAAAATCACTCCGGCCCACACAATATGCTCGCAATTCTCAAGCTTCTGCAGTCGCTCATCAGGACGCTGCACTCCGATGGCTCGCCGGGCCAGATCGCCGCCGGCGTTGCTCTGGGTGCCTGTCTCGGTCTCACACCGATCATAAACGCGCACAATATGCTGATTTTTGCCCTGCTGATCCTGCTCAATGTTTCATTGGGCGCCGGCCTGCTTGGATGGGCGCTGTTCACGCCGATCGGGTTCCTGCTGGATCCACTTTTCGATAAGCTGGGCCGTCTGCTGCTGCTGGAGACGCCGGCGCTTACCCCGTTCTGGACCGCCTGGTACAACACACCAGCCATTCCCTACACCAACTTCAACAACACGGTCGTCCTCGGCAGCGTCGTCGGCTGGATGATACTCGCGCTTCCGATCTTTTTTCTCTCACGCCGGGCACTCATACGTTACCGGACGACGGTCGGTGCCCGAGTGGTGCATTCCCGGTTCTACCAGGCAGTCACCGCGTCCCGGGTGTACAACGTCTACCGCTGGTTCCGGCCGGAATGAAGCGAGGAATCAGGATTTTTCGCTGGAAGGCGATCGGTCCCCTCCTGCTTCTGCTGTTTCTCGCCGGTGTGTTCTGGGCGATTTTCGGCGATCGAATCATCGAAAGTACGAGCGCGGAAGCCTCGACCGATCTGCTGGGCACCGAGGTGGACATCAGCGGAATGGTTCTGCACGAGACCGCCGCCCGGGTCGACGTTGCCCGAATTCAGATCGCCGATCCATTCGACTCACTCCGAAACATTATTGAGACGGGCGACCTCGTGCTCGATCTCGATCCCGCCGCCCTGCTCGAGAAGAAACTGGTCATCGATCAGCTGCGCGTGAGTCACCTGGCTTTCGGCACGAAGCGAATCAGACCCGCCAGGCGCGCCAGGGCCGATGGGTACGCGGCGACCCTGCTCGGACAAGTGCAGCAGTGGGCTACCCAATTCAAAGTCCCGCTGCTCAGTCTCACCCCGGTCGATACCATTCGGCAACTGGTCCTCGATCCGGCTCAGCTCTCCACGATCAGAGAGGCGCAGGCGGTTCTCGCGTCGGCGGACTCTCTCAGGGATGCATTCGTCCGCGATTTCGCCGGGCTGGGTGTGCGATCCACGGTGGACTCTGCCCGCGCTCTCGCAGATCGTCTCACCGGCACGAGCCCGGCTAAGCTTGGACTGGCCGGTACTCGTGACGCCATCCAGTCGATTCGACGGACCATTTCTGATATCGACCAGACCCGTACTCGCATCACCCAGCTCGAGCGAAGCGCTGAAGCAGGGGTACGCGTTCTTGAAGGCGGTGTCGCGGCCGTGGACCAGGCCCGGCAGAACGACTATGCGTTTGCGCGAGGACTGCTCAAGCTACCCAGCTTTTCGGCACCCGATATTGGCGCGGCGCTCTTCGGACCCGTCAGCATCGATCGCTTTCAGCAGGCAGTGTACTGGGCCGAGCTCGCGCGCAAACATCTTCCGCCAGGGCTGCTGCCGCAGGTTCGCCGCGGACCGGAGCGCCTCCGCATGGCCGGTACGAATATCGAGTACCCGAAGTCGCGCGACTTCCCGTCGTTTCTCCTGCGCCAGGGTGAGCTCGATGTCTCATTCAACGCCTTTGGAGGCACCCATTCGCTGACGGCGGCCGTGCGGGGCCTCACCAGCCAGCCCGCTATCTACGGACACCCGGCCACTGTTGCCGCGCGGGGGAAAATTGGCGGATCGCACCCCATGACACTCGATGCCGGCGCCCTGATCGACCATGTCGGCGGCGACATGGTCGATTCGGTCAAGGCCACACTGACGGGTGTCCCGCTCCCGGCGTTCAGCCTGCCCGGTCTGCCCTTTCGGGTTGACCCGGGTGCTGGTGTGAGCGGTATGGACTTCACCCTTCGGGGGGACCAGGTAGACGCCAGGTGGACGCTTCGCTCGTCGTCGGCGGCCTGGCGACGGGATTCTTCGGCGGTCGAGAGTCCAGTGGCGAATCTCATTTGGCGAGTAGTGTCGGGATTGCACGAGCTCGATGTCACCGCCGAGATGACCGGACCGCTGCGGGCGCCTCGTTTCACCGTGCATTCCAACATCGGCGTGGCGATTGCCGACCAGGTTCGCGCCATCATAGGGGACGAAGTGCGCAAGGCCGAGGCGAAGGTCAGGGCAGAGGTCGATCGCCTGGTTGCGGACCAGGTAGCCCGGGTGCGAACCCAGGTGAACACGGCAACGAGCGAATTGACCACGCGCATCCCCGCCGCCCGGGAGGAGCTGGATTCCGTCAAGACGCTGCTCGAAGCCCGGCTTAAGTCGCTGACCGGTATCGGGGGCGCACTCGGGCTTCCTCGCTGAATTTGAATCTGATCTTGCTCCGGCGATGACTCTCTGCCACCTTGAATCCGTCCGCTGTAGCCTCGTCCCGTCTTCAGTCGGGAGCTTTCATGCGCATCGCCGTCCCGCGGGAATCCGCGGCGGGAGAAAACCGGGTGGCGCTCGTGCCCGACTCCGTTGCCAAGCTGGTCAAGGCGGGGTTCGAGGTCGCGATCGAGCATGAGGCCGGTGCAGGTGCAACTTTCTCCGACCAGCTCTATGTCCAGGCCGGCGGTCTGGTGGCTCCCGACTTCGCCACCACCTGCCGCGAGGCCGAAGTGGTGCTCAAGGTTCAGCGACCGAATCCCGGTGAAGTCGAGCTGCTTCCTTCCGCATCAATCCTGATCGCACTCCTTCAGCCGGCCATGAGCGGCTCGCTCTTTGAGGCCCTGGCCGCCCGGGGCGTGACCAGCCTTGCCATGGAGTTCGTTCCCCGGATTACCCGTGCGCAATCCATGGATGCGCTCTCATCTCAGGCCAATATCGCTGGATACAAGTCCGTGCTGGTCGGGGCGGCGGCCATGACCCGGCTCCTTCCCATGCTTACGACGGCCGCGGGGACGATCGCTCCCGCCAAGGTATTTATCCTCGGCGCCGGCGTGGCAGGTCTCCAGGCCATTGCTACCGCTCGGAGGCTTGGAGCGGTTGTTTCGGCTTTCGATGTGCGGCCGGCGGTTCGCGAACAGGTTCAGAGCCTGGGCGCCTCGTTTATCGCCGCGGACATGGCCAGCGCTGGCGCTGAAACGGCAGGAGGGTATGCCCAGGAGCTGGCCCATGACCAGCACGAACGCGAGCTGGAGGCTATTCACCGGCACATCAGGGACATGGACCTTGTGATCACCACCGCGCAGATTCCCGGGCGGCCTGCCCCTCGACTGATTACTGAAGCGATGATTGGCGACATGAAACCGGGCGCTGTCATTGTCGATCTCGCGGCGGATAGCGGGGGAAACTGCGAGCTTACCCAGGCCGGCGAGACCCGCGTAGTAAACGGTGTATCCATCATTGGCGCCGTGAACCTGCCAGCGACCGTTCCATTTCACGCCAGCCAGATGTACAGCCGGAATCTGGAAACACTCGTCAAGCACCTGGTTGCCGATGAAAAGATCACGATAAACCTCGAGGACGAGATTACCGGCGCCATGGTCGTCACCCATGGTGGATCGGTTCGCGCTCGCCCCTAGCCGGCTGTCCCTCAATCCCGGTTGTGCCCTATGACGACAACTGCAATCATTGAAGTCTACGTCTTCATCCTCGCCGGCTTTGTCGGCTTCCTCGTCATCACGAGGGTTCCTCCGCTGCTGCACACGCCGCTCATGTCAGCGACGAACGCGATCTCGGCCATCTCCCTGGTGGGCTCTCTGGTGGCCGCCGGTTCTGACCGGAACCAGGTAAGCACCATCCTGGGATTCGTGGCCGTGCTCTCCGCCACCATCAATGTCGTAGGCGGATTCATCATCACCGACCGCATGCTCAAGATGTTCCGCCGCCAGGCGCCGACCGACAAGGAACCGTCGTGAACCGCGATCTCTTCGTCCAGGCCACGTACATCGTGGCCTCGGTGCTTTTTATCCTCGGCCTGCGGAGTCTGACCAAAGCCGATTCGGCCCGGCGGGGCATGCAGCAGGCAGCGGTCGGAATGCTGCTGGCCATCATCGGCACGCTGGTGAATCATGAGATCGTCCGCTACGACTGGATCATTGCCGGACTCGCGATTGGTACCGTGATCGGTTATCCCCTCGGCGTGTACGTCCCCATGACTGCCATGCCGCAGCGGATCGCCATCTCGCACCTCTTCGGTGCGCTGGCCGCGACCCTGGTGGGCGTGGCGGAGTACTATACCCATTTGAAAAATGGAGTCACGATCGGTACGGCTACCATGGCCGCGCTCGGTTTTGAGGTGATCTTCGGGGCCCTGACGGTGAGCGGAAGTTTCATGGCCTTCGGCAAGCTGCAGGAATTCATTTCGGGCCGCCCGATCACCTACCGCGGCCAGAATTTTCTGAACCTGGCGCTCTTCGCCGGTGCTCTGATCATCTTCGGTTATCTCATTTTCAATCCTGGCCACCCGGCGCTGTTCTACACGATGCTCGGGATGGCATTCTGTTTCGGATTTCTCCTGGTGCTCCCGATCGGGGGGGCCGACATGCCGGTGGTCATTTCGCTGATGAACTCCTACGCGGGCCTCGCCTCCGCTGCGACCGGTTTCGCGATTGGCAACAACGTCCTGATCATCGCGGGCGCGCTGGATGGAGCCTCGGGATTCATCCTTTCGATGGTGATGAGCCGGGCGATGAACCGCTCCTTTGGAAATGTGCTGTTCGGCGCATTCGGCAGCGCAGTGCCCGCGAGCATCGGCAAGACCAAAGAGGGGCTGTCGGTCAATTCCATATCAGCCGAAGATGCCGCGATGCAACTGGCCTACGCGCGGTCGGTGATCGTCGTGCCCGGCTATGGGATGGCGGTGGCGCAGGGGCAGCACCAGGTGCGCGAGCTGGCCGATCTGATCGAACGGCAGGGCGGAGAGGTCAAGTATGCGATTCATCCCGTCGCCGGGCGCATGCCCGGACACATGAATGTCCTGCTTGCCGAGGCAAACATCCCCTATGACAAGCTCAAGGACATGGAGGAGATCAACGGAGAGTTTGCCATGGCCGACGTGGCGCTGGTGATTGGCGCCAATGACGTGGTGAACCCGGCAGCACGAAACGACAAGTCGAGCCCCATTTACGGGATGCCGATTCTCAATGCCGACCAGGCGAAAAACGTGATTGTGCTCAAGCGCAGCATGAATACCGGGTTCGCGGGGATCGAAAATGAGCTGTTCTACAATGCAAACACCTCGATGCTCTTCGGTGACGCCAAGAAGTCGCTTACCTCACTGGTCCAGGAGGTGAAGGCACTGGTAGGCGCCGGGCACTGACACGAGGCGGTCCGGAGGGTAAGTTCCGCAGTTGAGACGTCTACCAGTTCAATGAACCCGCATTCTTTTACATGGAGCCTCCATGCGCACATTCTTCCGATTCTCCGCCGGAGCGGCCCTGCTCGCCCTGATCTGGCAATCTCCCCTGTCAGCGCAGGGCTGCCCCGCCATCATGATTCCCGGTGCGGGCGGATGGTCAGAGTACAAGTCGGACAACGGCACGATGCGTCTCGCCGTTCTCGGCAACGAAACCCGCGCGGGGAAGTCATTGGTACGGATGGAGCTCTCCGTGACGTCGAAGGATGGGCCCGCTATCATGCAGATGCTGGTGCCAGGGTATCCGTACGACATGGCCGAAATCCAGGACCTGATTTTCAAGTCCGGGAACATGCCTGCCATGCGAATGAGCGAGCAGATGCTTGGCATGATGCGGAGCCACATGCCGAAGGATTTCATGGGGGAGGCGTGTCGTTCACGGCAGGCGACTCGGGTTGGCGAGGAATCAGTAACGGTACCGGCCGGCACGTTTAAGACATCCCATTACCGCGATGCATCGTCCGGCAACGATGTATGGATCAGTGAGAGTGTGCCGTTCGGAATGGTGAAGAGTCACACCGGGACAAATGGAGATATCGTCCTCACTGCCTCCGGTCAGAACGCGAAGTCACTGATCACCGAGACGCCGCAGGAGATGCCCTCGATGGGATTGCCTCATAATTAGCGGGAAGCGGTAAACGGAAATTGAGTAGCGCGAAGTAGAAGCAGGAGACAGTGTGCAGATGATCTGGAGCGTTGAGGCCAAACCACCTCAACGCTCTTTTTTTGTGAATTCCTCCTCAGGTCCGGGCCACGGGTTGATCACGATGGCTGAGGTTGCCGCAATGCGATCCTGGGCTTCGCGATAATTAGCGGCAAATCCTTCCCGCCATTTTTCCGGCAGATTCTTTCTGAAGTAATCGGCGCTCAATACAGTCGTCCCAGGCCCACGATGGGTGGCGACCACGTCGGCCAGGAAGAACGTCGATGCTCCCGCATCCATCGTGTTGATTACTCGACATTCAAACGCCGCATAACATTCCATCAGACAGGGTACTCCGCTCTCCCCGATCCGATACGGGATGTCTCTCATCTTGTCCTTCTCCCGGCCAGTGACAAACCCCAGCTGATAAACGAGGTCAAACTGCGACCGGTCGAGAAGGTGCAGCCCGTAGCGGCCTGTTCGCCAGACGAATTCGTGACTGAGATGCCATTTATGGATGTACACGGACAGTCGGGGAACTCTCGGAGATATCGAGGCCCGAACCGCGCTATCCAGGATCATGCCGTTGACCCGGCCCCCTGAAGCGCAGGTAATAGCTACGACCGGGGAGGCGAGTTGGCGCAGAAGTTCGTAGGAGTCGTCGGTCAGCATGGGGAACCCGGGGTTGTTCTGAGAGTACCATAATGTAGATACCGCCACATGTAGATACCGCCACGATCTTGGCGTCAAGCATCATACGAGAGGTGGAGTGCAATTCCGGTACAGTGGAGCGTTCTCGTAAAGTGCTGCGCCCCATTGGATTAGCAGTCCAATGGTTAGGTAGTTGTTCTATTCTGGAACAATGGCAACGTAACGGGGTAGGACTGCGTAAGGTCCGAGGCTGGTGTGCAGGATGAGCACTGAACTAAAGTTCGTTCGGAGTGGCGCAAATCCACCAGCCATCAAGAGTTACGTAAACTGTTGATTTTGCGGTAGTTAGTGATTATATTGCGCGACTAAATTTTGCACAGTCCCCAACGCGGTGTGCACCTTAGAAACGCACCATCCGCAAGGAGGCGGTGAGAGTGAAAGCTGTGAAACCCCGTCCGAAGCGTCGCCCGGTTCGCCCGGCCCAGATCGCTCGGGCAGTCGATGAAGGCCGCGAAAGTCTCGATCTTTATCTCGATGAGATCAGCCGAGTTCCTCTCCTCAATCGTGAGGAGGAGATGGCGCTTGCCCATAAGGCATTCAAGGGCAACGTCGCGGCCCAGGAAAAATTGGCGCGTCACAACGTCCGTTTCGTCGTGTCGGTTGCCAAGAAGTTTCAGAACCGTGGTGTTCCTCTTGTCGATCTGATCGGCGAGGGTAACCTCGGTCTTATGACCGCCGCGCGGAAATTCGATCCTAACCGCGGCGTCAAATTCATCTCCTATGCGGTTTGGTGGATCCGCCAGGCGGTCCAGGCTGCGATCGCGCGGCACGGCCGGCCAGTCCGGGTTCCCCTCAATCGTACCGCGGATCTTAACCGGTTGAGCCGGACCGTTACTCTGCTCAAGGACCGGCTGGGGCGGATGCCGACCACGGAAGAGCTGGCGAGGGCGACGGGCCTCACGATGGAAGCCGTTCGCAGCCTGAGCGCGCTCAACTCCGAGGCGGTCCGCCTGGATCACCCGGTACGAGACGGTGAAGCCAGTGAGCGGATCGAGCGGTTCGCGACCAGCGAGCAGGAAGGTACCGACAGCTCGGCGATCGCCAACAGCCAGACGAGCTACATCGAGGCCGCTCTTGCCTCTCTGCCGCCGCGCGACGCCAAGGTTCTTCGCCTGTACTTCGGCCTGGACGACGGCAACAGCCGCACGCTCGAGGAAATTGGCCGCATGATGGGTGTTACCCGCGAGCGGATTCGGCAGCTCCGGGATCGGGCCCTGCTCCGGCTTCGCGAAGGCGAGCAGAGCGGCCGGCTCAAGGATCTGGTAGCATAGTCCCAATCGTCTCACCTGAAAGGCCCTCCAATGGAGGGCCTTTTTGTTGGTTCCCCACCGAGCCAGGGGAATTCTCGGAGGCTCGCATGTGTAAACAACGCCCCACGGGCTCAACCGGCCGCTTCTCCCTTTGCGAACATCCGAAGCACGCGTGGAAGGATTCCGCCGTGGAGGAGGTAATCAAGCTCCACGGGAGAGTTGAGCCGAACGATGGCCTCGAAGGTAGTCTCCTTGCCCGCTTCGTCCCTGGCCGTCACCCTGACCGTACCACCAGGGCTGAGACCTTCGGCAATGCCGCCGATGGAAATGGTCTCGCGTCCAGTAAGACCGAGCGTGGTTCGGTTGACGCCTGGCTGGTAGGCCAGCGGCAAAACGCCCATGCCGACAAGATTGCTCCGGTGAATCCGCTCGTAGCTCTCTGCGATTACCGCCTTCACTCCCAGCAGGGTAGTTCCCTTGGCCGCCCAGTCGCGGCTCGAACCGGTTCCATACTCCTTCCCGACCAGGAGAACCAGAGGAGTTTGCTCAGCGATGTACCGCATCGCGGCATCGTAAATGGAAATGGTCTCGCCGGTGGGGAAGTGGACGGTCCAGTTTCCTTCACGATCGGGCACGAGCCCATTCCTGATTCGCACGTTGCCGAAGGTGCCGCGCATCATGACTTCGTGATTGCCGCGACGGGACCCGAAAGTGTTCCAGTCGGCGTGCTCCACGCCATGTGCAAGGAGGTACCTGGCGGCGGGTCCGTTCCTGGGAATGGAGCCAGCTGGTGAGATGTGGTCGGTGGTGACCGAATCGCCGAGGACGGCAAGCACTCTGGCACCTTCGATGTTCCGGAGAGGTACCGGCTCGACCGGAAGGTTCTGAAAGAAGGGAGGATTCTGCACGTACGTCGATTCATGATCCCACGCGTATCGACTTCCTTCGGGAACCTTGAGCGCCTGCCACGTCTCGTCACCTTCGAACACCATTCCATAACGTGTCCTGAAGAGCTCGGGTTTGAGCGAATCTGCCATCGCGACCCGAATCTCCTCGGCACTGGGCCAGATGTCCCTGAGAAATACCGGTTGTCCTTCCTTGTCCTTGCCGAGCGGCTCCGTCGTGAGATCGATATTGATCCTGCCCGCCAGCGCAAAGGCGACCACCAGCAGGGGGGATGCGAGATAGTTGGCGCGCACCTGCGGATGAATTCTCGCCTCGAAGTTGCGATTCCCCGAGAGCACGGCCGCTGTCACCAGTGAGTTCTGCTCGATCAATCCCGCGATCGGGTCCGGTAGCGGGCCGCTGTTTCCGATACATGTTGTGCAGCCGTAGCCTACGACCTGAAACCGCAGTTTATCGAGGTATGGCAGCAGCCCGGAGCCGGTGAGATAATCGGTGACGACCCGGGAGCCGGGCGCCATGCTCGTCTTGACCCACGGCCTGGTCGTCAGGCCGCGCTCCACGGCTTTCCTGGCAAGCAGGCCGGCGCCGATCATCACCGAAGGATTGGATGTGTTGGTGCAGCTGGTGATCGCTGCGATGACAATCGAGCCATCGTTCAGCTCGAACTCATGCCCTTCGTACAATCCGGGCACGCCCTGGGTGGGCGCATTCTCGACGGTCGTCGTGGCACCGCCCCCCTCACCCATCCAGCGGGAATACTCCTGCCGGGCCACGCTGCGCCGTTTCTCCGGGGTATTGGCACTCATCAGCTCCGGAAGACTGACGTAGAAATTCCGTTTCAGCTCCGTCAGCGGCACCAGGTCCTGGGGCCGCTTGGGTCCGGCGAGGCTGGGCACGACCGTGGAGAGATCGAGGATCAGCGTACTGCTGAAGTCAGGATCGGGACTCGCATCGGTGCGGAAGAGCAGCTGCTCCTTACAGTAGCGCTCGACCCGGTCCACCAGGGCCTTTTCACGGCCGGTGCGTTCGAGATAGCGAAGCGATTCATCATCCACCGGGAAAAAGCCCATGGTGGCCCCGTACTCGGGCGCCATGTTGGCGATGGTAGCGCGATCCGCGAGACCGAGACTCGATAGACCCGGCCCGTAGAATTCCACGAATTTGTCCACCACGCCTTTCTTGCGAAGCATCTGGGTGACCGTGAGAACGACGTCCGTCGCGGTCGTTCCCAGCGGCAGCTGGCCCACTATCTTCACGCCGACGACATCAGGGATCAGCATGAAATATGGCTGACCCAGCATGACCGCCTCGGCCTCAATGCCTCCCACGCCCCAGCCGAGCACGCCGAGCCCGTTGATCATGGTGGTGTGAGAGTCGGTGCCGACGAGCGTATCCGGATAGACGGTGAGCTCGCCGTGCTGAGATCTCAGCTGGACCACCTGGGCGAGATACTCCAGGTTCACCTGGTGCACAATCCCGGTCCCGGGTGGTACGACTCTGAAGTTTTCAAAGGCACGCTGGGCAAACTTGAGCAGCTGATAGCGTTCCCGGTTTCGCTCGAGCTCGAGCTCCACGTTGAGGGCATAGGCCCGGTCGCTGCCATAGAAGTCCACCTGGACCGAATGATCGATCACCAGGTCCGACGGTACCACCGGGTTGATCCGGTCCGGATTGCCTTTCAGCTGGGCCATGGCATCGCGCATGGCGGCGAGGTCCACCACACAGGGGACCCCGGTAAAGTCCTGGAGTACCACGCGGGCCGGCATGAACGGAATTTCTTCGGCAAGAGCGGCTCCTGGCTTCCAACCTGCCAGCGCCTCCACATGCTGCCCGGTGACTACCCCCCGTCCGGAAAATCGAAGCGCGTTTTCCAGAAGGACGCGAAGCGAAATCGGCAGGCGCTCGACGTGCCCGATTCCCTGGCGTCCCAGCTCGGCGAGACGATAGATGACGGCGCGCTCTCCAGCGAAGTCGAGCTCGCCACGGGTTCCAAATGGATTCAGAGGTTCAGAGGACATGGCCTATGCGGTTAAGTTGAGGCTTGAATTATACATGAGACGCGGTGGATCACGTATGGCGCAACCTGCCGGGTCCAGCCCCCGAAATTCATCTGCTGGTGATTGGTTTCCTTCCTTCAGCGACGGCCCCAGCCATGGCAAGAACCCCCTATGCCATCAACCGGTCGGACGACGGCCTGCTGATCGAATGGGATTTTCAGGAACACCAGGGTTTTTTCCCGGCGCGACAGCTTCGGCTTGCCTGTCCGTGCGCCGCCTGCGTGGAAGAGATGACCGGCCGTCCGCTGCTGGAGCCGTCGGAAGTCGCGACGGATATTCGTCCGGTCTCTCTTGCCCTCGTTGGCGCCTATGGACTCCGGGTGGAATGGAGCGATGGCCACAAGACCGGCATCTATACCTTCGACCGACTGCGTGACCAGTGCCCCTGCGCACGTTGCGAGGCTCAACGTAAGCCTTAAGCGCGTTGGGTCTTCCGCAATTCGAGAGAAATCATCATCTTCCACGCCGTGCCTTTCCCGGCACGGCAGCAGGCTGTATGTTCGCCGATACATCATACGCCAGTCATCCCCAGAATCGCAGGCTCACCACCGGCGGGATCCTCTATGGTCTTCGGACGGCAGTACTGGATCTGGATCTGGTACGGCATCTTCCTGCTCGGGGTGATGGGGCTTGTCGCGTCGATTTACTGGGGCCGGCGCACCCACTACAAGAACCTTGAAGAACTTTACCGGGCAGCCGGTACCATCCTCGTCTCGCTCGGCATGGTGCTGCTTCTCCGGCAGATCTGGACCGGCCCTGGACAGGTTCTCCTCCTGATCGCGGTGTGCTGCTTTGTCGCGGCGTTCATTCAGGGACGGAGAGCGGAGGCCCGCGGTGAACGCCGTTCGGTCAGCCACGAGCACACCGAGGTGTAAACCGCTTTCTACCCCACGCACTTGCGCCTCCCTTCGACCTGAGTATCGTTGAAATACAACCCGCCCGGCGACGTCACCGACGTGGCTGGACTTCTCCCTGAGAACGGTTTCAAGCCGTTCGACGTTAACATCGGTGGACTCATGGCGGAAAACGACCACAACTGGCTCGGTGAGGGCAGCACGGTGGGCGTCATTGGCGCTCTGACCGTGGCCGGCTGGTTTCTTCTGCTTGACATGACCGCCGGCCGACCCTTTTTCACTCCCAGTATCCTGGGGCAGGTCATTCTCTTTGGACGCGAGTCGCCTCTTCTCACCCCCGTACCGGAAGCGATCGCGCTTTACAGTTTTGTTCACTTTGCCGCCTTCATCGGACTGGGGATCCTGGTTACCCAGCTGGTTCATCTTGCGGTACGGGAATCCACTTTCCGTTTTGCTCTCTTCATTCTCTTTGTGGTCTTCGAGGCCTTTTTCTACGGGTTCACCTACATTTTCTTTGCCGGCACCCGAGGCGTCTTCCCATGGTGGACGATGCTGGCGGCGAATACCCTCGCGGCGACCACAATGGGGCTCTATATCTATCTTCGCCATCCGGCACTGCGACAGTCGCCGGATCATGAGCCATTGGGAGCGGAAACCACGTAAGCAACGGGGCAACAGGGCGGCGGCTCAGGAAAGAGCCGCCTCTTTTTTTTGCTCGAGCACCCCGCCCGCGGTTTCGCGCCCATGTGGAGTAATGCGTTCCGCTCCCGGTGCCGATCGCTGGTGAATTGTGCTCACAATGTGTCAGGTAGCATCGGGAAACCCTCCGGCTCCCGCTCCCCGCTTACCGCTTCTCACATTGGCAGATTAGGTTCATTCGCTTCGATAACATCGAGTTTTCCTCGTGGGATTACGCTCCGCTAGCTTCGTTCTAGGTCTTGCCATTGTTGCTGTTGCGACGAAGGCGAGGGCGCAACTTGAACCGCCATCGACAGGCGGCATTGTGGCGCTTGCCCAGGAGCTGCGCATGCTCGGTCATAACAAGCGTGTGCTGATGATCGGGGCGCACCCGGATGATGAAGACACGGAATTGCTGACCGTGCTGGTGAGGGGAATGGGAGTCGAGGCCGCGTATTTGTCGCTTAACCGGGGGGAAGGCGGGCAGAACCTGATTGGTCCCGAGCTGGGCGAGGCGCTTGGGCTGATTCGAACCGAGGAGCTGCTCGCGGCGCGAAGGCTCGACGGGGCTCGCCAGTTCTTCACGCGGGCGTACGACTTCGGCTTCAGCAAATCGCTGGAGGAGACCTGGCGCTTCTGGCCCAGGGATTCTCTGCTCAAGGATGTGGTGCGGATCGTCCGGGAATTCCGGCCGCAGATCATTGTCTCCATTTTCAGCGGGACCCCACGCGATGGTCATGGGCAGCACCAGGCTGCGGGCTGGCTAGCGCGCGAGGCGTTCAAGGTGGCGGGAGACAGCACCGTTTTCCCGGACGTTGGCTACCCCGTCACAGCGCTCAAACTCTACCAGAGCACGCGCTTCGATTCCGCGGGTACGACGCTTCGGTTGCAAGGCGGCGTCCTCGATCCCTATATCGGCCAGTCGTATCGTCAGATTGCCATGCGCGGCCGCAGCATGCATCGCTCGCAGGACATGGGACAGCTGCAGCGCATGGGTCCTTCTGAAGTTCGCCTTCGGTTAATCGAGGATCGGACGGGCAGAGGGGAGGCGAGTCTTTTCGCCGGCGTTGACACGACACTGAGCTCTCTCCCCGGGCTCCCCGCCAGCGCGCAGGTCCGGCATCGACTACAGGCCAGCATTGATTCGGCCCAAAGCAGGCCGGAGGATGCGAATCGATTTCTCGATTCTGCCCTGGCCCTGGTCGGCCCCTCGACGCCGGCCGCCCTGGATATGAGGAGGCATCTGGAGCGTGCGTCGGCGATTGCCCATGGACTGGTGTTCGATGCGGTGGCGGATGATGCGCGGATCATCCCCGGCCAGGTTGTAAAAGTCGTCCTGACCGCCTGGAACACCTCCAGCGACAGGCAGCATGTCGCCTACAGGTCGACCGGTGTGCTCGATGTGGATCACGCCGCGGCAGCTCCCGAGCAATGTGATAGCATCGATCCGGGCCGCACAAAATCCTGGGAAGTGAGCTATAGCATTCCCGTGAACTCAGCTCCGATTCCTCCGTATTTTCTCGAGCTTCCCCGGGTCGGCGCGATGTACCAGTGGGGCGGTCCTCTCACGGGGCACGCCGCCACCCAGGGAGATCCAGCCAATCGCCCGCTCATGGCGTTTGCGTTTCGTTCCTGCGGCGAGGGCCAGCACTTTGCGGCCGAACGCGAAGTCGCGTATGTCATGAACGACCAGGCGATCGGTGAGGTGCGCCGGCCTGTCGAAATCGTGCCCCGGGTCGACGTAAAGCTCGATCCCGAAACCGAACTCTGGTCGACCGACCTCCGGGCCCATGACTTCACGGTCACCCTGACCAACGGCGCCCGGGACACGACACGCGGAACTGTCTCGCTCGAGGTCCCGGCTGGATGGCCCGCCGCCGGAGCCCAGCATTTTGAGCTCAGTGGTGAAGATGAGCGGGAGAGCTACCGGTTTTCCCTTCGGCCGCCTGCCAATCTCCGGCCGGGCACTTACGAAGTACGCGCGGTAGCGACTGACGCCAACGGCAACCGCTACGACCAGGGCGTGTTTACAGTGGACTACCCGCATATCCGGCCGCGGTCCTGGACCAGACCTTCGGCTGCCACCGTCAACGTGGCCCAGCTCGAGCTCGCGCGACTCAAGCGCATTGGCTATATCCGCGGCGCTGCCGACAAGGTGCCTGAAGCCCTTACGAGCGTTGGGTTGCCCATCGTGATGCTGGATCCGGCAACCCTCGAGCGGGGCGATCTCTCCGGCTTCGATGCGATCGTGGTGGGGAGCCGAGCGTATGAGACGGACCGGGCGCTAATCGAGAACAATCTCCGATTGCTGGAGTACGCGAGAAACGGCGGACTGGTCGTGGTGCAGTATCAACAGCAGCCCTTTTTCAATGGTCACTTCGCGCCATTTCCACTGACAGTCGGTGGCCAGCCATTGCGGCTGGACTCCGACGGCGTGACGCGACCAGCCGGGCCACCGGTCAGTCATGATCGTATAACGGATGAAACGGCACCGGTCGTCATTATCGATCCATCCAACCCCGTCGTGAATCGAACCAATAAAATCGGTCCCCAGGACTGGAACGGCTGGATCCAGGAGCGCGGACTCTACTTCGCGCACACATGGGACCCGGCATACAAGCCCGTACTGGAGATGGCCGATCCGGGCGAGGCGCCGCTTCGCGGTAGCCTGCTGATCGCGCATTATGGCAAGGGCACGTACGTCTACACCGGGCTCAGTTTTTTCCGCGAGCTGCCGGCTGGTGTCCCCGGCGCGTTTCGTCTATTTGCCAACCTGCTTGCGCTCGGTGAGAGCGCGGTGCCGTAACGGCAACAGGAACTGCACCTGCAACCGCCCCTCGCGGAAGCCGCGGAAAACAATGAGACATTATTGGTAAGGAGCATGCATCACAATAGTTTAGTTGGGATTTTGGATCAGCGTAGCCCAATCAACCCC
>JBDTQP010000035.1:0-18195 GCA_039932125.1 Gemmatimonadota bacterium | reverse complement strand
CCACCCCATCATGCACGGCCGGTTGGTGAAAATAAGAAGGCGCCGAACGAATCCGCTCGGCGCCATTCCCCGGACCAGTGTAGAGAACGACTATTGAGTCTTTCGAAGCGCAATGCTCCCATTCACCGTTTCCAGCTCCAGCTCGTGACCACCGCGACCCAGTGTTCCCGACACCTTACGGGGTCCAAACCTCCCCGTCACCGTCACTGGAAAGTCGGTGCTGATGTCGCCGTTCACGGTCGAAGCGCGGAGCTGGGCATTGACCGACGAAGGAAGATCCAGGGTAATACCGCCATTTACGGTAGTGAAGGAAACATCGTCCTCCCAATCGGCGTTCCCCATGGCGGCGTCGATATCACCATTCACCGTCGTGGCTTCCGCCTTTCCCGTCGTGGAAAGCCGGATCGAGCCATTGACCGTTGACGCAATGACGTCCGACTTGAGCGCTGCGGCCCGCACATCTCCATTGACGGTACGGGGAATGTAGCGCACCCCTCGGGGGATTTTGACCGTAAAGGTCACCGTCACGTCATTGTCCTGTGTGTTCATGTGGCCCTCATGGCCGCCGGCGCACTCGTTTTCCTGCCTGCTGTTGCGCGGCGTCGGATAGACGGCGCAAATCGTTATGCGGTCATTCTCCTCCACGACCTGAATCTTGACATCTTCGACATCGCTTCTGCGGGCGCGCTTGGTCGCCGTCACTTCAGCTTCATCACCATCCGCAAACGTGGCGGTAATGGAACCGTTTACGCCCTTGATCTCGAGTGTCTGGCCGGGGGTCATGCGTTTATGCCAGCTGAAATCATCGAGGCTGAGGACTCGCCCGGATGCCGGTGCCTGAGTCAGTCCTGGTGTCGAAATTGTCTCGGTTGCCGGCCAGACGAGGAGTGATCCCGCCGCCGCGAGGAGAACCATGGTCTTCATGCTGCCTCCGTAATGATGATCGTTAGTCAACCTGCGGTTTGTTCGGTCTTTCCGGCTACCTGCATCCCGGCTTGGTCAGGTAGATGTTTCCGTCGAATGATTCCAGATCCATCCTGGCTCCTCCACTTCCCACCGTAAACCGTATCCGGCGCTTCGCGTGATCGGTTGACCCACCCATGGTGACCTGGTATCCGCAGGGAATGAATTCCCCTTCGAAGGTATCCACCGAGACATCTGCGTTGACGTCGGGCGCTTCGATCGTGATATCACCATCGTGGGATCCCAGCCGGTAGCGCCCCTGGCGAGAGATACTGCCACGGTACAGAATGTTGCCATCCACCGTGTTCGCTTCGACATCGGCCGATTGGACATTATCCATCGTGATGTCCCCATCCACGGTTTCAGCGAGAATCTGTCCCCGGATATTGGTGAGGGTAATTCCCCCATCGACCGAGTTCACCTCCAGCCGGCCCGTGACGTCAGAGACCGTGATCTCACCCTCAACGGAATGCAGGGAGACGAAGTCTTTGCCACCGTGAAGCGTCACGTTGCCCTCCACCGATGACACGGTCACTCGCCCCTCGGTTCCTTCAATCGTGATGTCGCCGTCTTCAATAGATGATAGATCCAGGTCCATCCATACCGGCACGGTAAGCCGATAGTCGGACTGGTGATCCTCGCCATGGCTGGACGATTGACGGATGCGGGCCACTCCTCCGGAAATATCTATTTCGACCCGACCCTTCAAACCAGGGTCGGTGGAGACCTGGATCGCGTTACGACTCCAGGTGCGCACCTTGATCTGCCCGGACCGCGTGCTGAGCTCCAGCCGTGTGCCGGTCGACACCGGAACTGTGGTGTCCTGCTGCATTGGACTCAGCAGCGCGACGGCTCCCAGCATGAGTGTGACGAACATGATTTGAGACCTTTCGATTCAGCTTTGCGACGCCAGGTCGGCGGCGCGACGGAGAACTTCGATCTTTTTCCGCATCGTGCGGGCAAGATGATCATTCAGATAGGCGTTGCCCGGATCGACCTCCAGTGCTTTCCTGGCCTGCTCGATCGCGCGATCGATCAGGGCAAGGTTCTGCGTCAGGATGCGCACCGTGGTGCTGTCCAGCTTTCCGCTCTCGCTGGCGAGCATCCGCTGGAGTTCTTCGATCGCTTCATCGGAGCGCCCGCGACGGTCAAACACTACGGATTGAGACTTGACTGACGTGACCTGGCCGAGCGCTGCTTGCGGAGTCTGGCCCTGGGATCTGCCACGAGAAATCAGGGTCGCCGTGCCGCCGGAGACGAGTACCAGCGTTGCGGCGGCGGCAACCAGTTGACCCAGAGAAAAGGTGAACACTTTGGTCTTGCGGCGGGAATCCAGGTGCACCACCTGCTGTGCCTCCATTCCAGCCCGTACACCGTCCCAGAGATCTGCCGCGGGCTCTCGGTCCGGCAACACCGACGCCCGGGCCGCCACCGCGCGTATCTCACTCAGCACTCCTCGACAGCTCGCACAGAGAGCGAGATGACTCTCCAGCTCGACCCGCTCCGGTGCGGTAAGCTCGTCGTCGAGATATTCAGAAAGACGGTCCGTCCAATGATCGGTCATGGTCATGTCCTCAGCGGTTGAGATAGCCGCGCAAAGCCATTCGCGCGCGGTGCAGCTGGGCCTTCGACGTTCCCGCCACGATTCCCAGCATCCCGGCAATCTCCTCGTGCTTGTAGCCTTCGACGTCGTGCAGCACGAACACCTCTCTCGCCCCGTTGGGAAGCCGCTCGATGGCTTCATCAAAATCGATGGTCAGGTCCTTCTGCGACGATCGGCTCTGGAGCCGATCAACGGTGCCTACTCCATCCAGGAACCTGCCCCGTTCTACACCGAGTTTCGTTCGCCGCGCCAGCATCACGTTGATCGCGAGCCGGTGAAGCCAGGTACCGAATGCAGCCTCACCGCGAAACGTCCCCAGCTTCTCCCATGCCCTGATAAACACCGCCTGCGTCGCATCATCCGCATCGTCCGGCCCGATCATTCGCCGGGCCAGGCTGCTTACCCGGCCCAGATGGCGGCGATAGAGCCGCTCAAAGGCAAGCGCGTCCCCTGCGGCGGCAAGCATCGCGTCGACCGCGTCATTCTCAGTCGGCTGCACTTCCCGTTTGTGGCTCAGATTGATGACTCCGCGGCCCGTGTCGGTCATTGCGCGGAATTGGATAGAAGAGATCCATGGAAGGTTGCGGCTGGTGGTGCTTCAAAACGGACATGATGCTCACCCGAGACGCCTGACGACTTCATCGAGCCAGGCCAGCTCGAGCTCGAGCTGGCGGATAGTGAGATCCACCATCAGGACCGGCGCTGCCGCAGCGGTCCCCAGCTCACGTTCTATGTCGAGCAGGGTGACACGCTCACGATCCAGTTCCCTCTGGAGAAATGCCCGGCGCCGGCCGACCATGAGCACGAGCACGCCCGGGCGAGCATTCCAGGAGAGCGCCAGCCAGGTCAGAAAGGGCGGAGGAGGTCTCTGAGTCGCCCAATCGGCTCGTTCAAGCGAGTCCGACAGGGCCGCCTCGCCCCCTGCGGTTGTGGCGAGCACTCGACGTTCCGGTCCGGCAACGGCAAGACCATTACCCGGCTCAGCCCGTATGAAGCCGAGCTTTTCGAGCTTCTTGAGAGAATAGTACACCTGCGGACGAGAGATTCCGGCCCAGTCCCGGACGTCCCGCCGCTCCAGCTCGAGGTTGATTTCATACCCGTGCATCGCCCGCTCCGAGAGGAGACTCATAACCACAAGGTCAGGGGTAGTCAGAGACGGTGAAGCCAGAAAACCTCGAGTGTTGACAGCCGGAGTAACTACCACTAGTCTAAATTAGACTAGTGGTCCTTTCACGTCCACCCATGGATTCCCTGGTGAAGAAGCTTACGCCCGTGATCGTGGTCGAGGAGATCGAATCAGCTCTCCCGTTCTGGACCGGCCTGGGATTTACCCTCGACACCTCGGTGCCTGAAGGTGACCGACTGGGGTTCGCGATCCTGTCGCACGGGACCGTAGAGGTGATGTACCAGAGCATGGAGAGCGTCAGGAAGGACATCCCGGCCCTCGCCAGCCTCTCCCGCACGAATCTTTTCATCGAAGTCGAGAAACTGGAACAGCTTATTCATGGTCTCAAGGGATACGAAGTTACTGTTCCGCTTCGTGATACCTTCTATGGTTCAAAGGAATACGGCGTGAGGGCGCCGTGCGGGACCTGCGTAACTTTCGCGGAATTTCCACCTTCCGAGGCTTAGGTCGCGGCTCACAGCCTGGAGTATCCTGTTCATTAGTATTGCTGGGATACCTGGCAGCCCGGTTTGAGATTTTAGCGAAGAAGGAGGCCGCGTGACCAAGTTTACAGGAATCCAAGCCGTTCCCGGCCTCTGTCTTATTGCTATACTGGCGTGCCGCCCGACGCCGGAGACAGTGCCGGCAGGCTCCATTCGCCCGGACACGAGCAGCCAGTCCCAGGCTCATAATGAATCTTCCCCGGCCGCGAGCAGCGATATGCAGATCAAAGGCACCGTGCACCTCGTCAACGTTGAAGGCGGGTGCTGGCGGCTGGATGCGGCGAATGGCAGTCACTACGAGATATACAAAGGCTCAGCGCCCGCCGGCCTGCTGGAGGATGGCAGGCAGGTTACAGCGACCGTGAAGCTCCGCCCGGATCTCATGAGTATCTGTATGGTCGGACCCATCATTGAAGTGATCAGCGTCGAAGGCTGAAGCCTGAGACCGGTCCCCCAGCCCGGTTCCATACAAACCCGTCCGGGCCGACCGGCATCTTACCACTGTGGCTAAGCACGCTTTCGCATCCTCCCTCCTTCCGATCCGGAAGGCGCCGCTCTCCAGTAGACTCAGGGAGCCGGCGCCGGGACCCCGAGTGAATGACCTGATCGCTGCGGCACAGCAGGGTGACGAACACGCGTTCCGCTCGCTCTACGAGCAGTGCGTGGATCGCATCTATGCCGTCTGCCTCCGGCTCTCGGCCGATGCGGCGGCAGCCGAGGAGCTGACTCAGGATGTGTTTGTGCGCGCCTGGGAAAAGCTGGCGTCGTTCCGCGGGGAGAGCGCCTTCTCCACCTGGCTTCACCGGCTTGCCATCAACGTGGTGCTCACCCAGCGTCGCACGACCGGCCGACGGGAGCGCCGGGTGTTCGCTGCCGGCGATCTGGCAGACTTGAACGCTGCCACGCGCCCGGTGACTCCAGGGGTCCGATTGGACCTCGAGCAGGCCATTGCGGCGCTGCCGGAGGGCGCGCGGGCCGTTTTCGTTCTTCATGACATCGAGGGGTACAGGCACGAGGAAATTGCTACCATGAGCGGGCTGGCCGAAGGAACGAGCAAGGCCCAGCTCTTTCGTGCGAGGCGCCTTCTCAGGGAGATGCTGGACCGATGACATGCGATCAGCTTACCGAGCTCCTCGACGGATATCACGCTGGTGAACTGGCGCAGCCGGACGCGCAGAGTCTCGAGCAGCACCTGCTTACCTGCGAAAGCTGCCAGGCAGAATTCCGGTTTCAGCGAGAGCTGCGCGCGCGTGCGGCCCAGCTGCCGCGTGGCGTCAAACCGGCGGCGAACCTCTGGCCCGGTATACAGCACCGATTGACCAGAGACCCCCGTACCGCGCGAAACACTCCATGGATCCGTCATCGATGGATGCTTGCCGCAGCGGCGGTGCTCCTGATGGGACTTGCCTCGAGCCTTACAGCGCTCTGGATGCGCCACTCTGGGGCACCCCAGGTTGTGACCAGCACGCCCAATGGATTCCAGGTCACGGAAGCAGCCTATCGCGAGGCGGTCACTGATCTTGCCGCCGCTCTCGAACGGCGGCGAGCCAGCCTGGCCCCCGCCCAGATAGCCGTGATCGAGCACAACCTGCGGATCATCGATGATGCGATCCGGGAGACGGAGGCTGCGCTCTCAGAGCAGCCGGGCAATCGGCCGGTGATCGATCTGCTGTGGGCGTCTTACGAGAAGAAGATTGACCTGCTCAAGCGCGCCTCATCGAACGTGGAGAGCTGAATGCTCAATCGACCTGTCTCACCTCCGCGATCATGCCTCCACCTGGTTCCACGCCTGGTCCTTCTGCTCCTGATGGTGACCTCCCACGCCTATGGGCAAACCGCGCAGGAGAGGATCGATCGCAAAATTCCCCTGGATCCGGACGGTTCGCTGCGGATTTACAACATGACCGGGTCGGTTCGCGTGGAAGCGTGGGACCGGGACACCGTTGCGGTTACCGGCACAAAGTCGGGAGGAAGCAGCACCCGTTTTTTCATCGGCGGGAGCCGGCGCGGCGCGAAGTTCGGCATCGAGGGACCGCTGGAGATTGATCAACCTCCCGCTCACCTCGTCGTTCGTGTTCCGGCGCGTGCCCGTGTCTGGATCAAGTCTGCGACCGCCAATGTGACTCTGACAGGCCTGCGCGGCGGAGCGGATGTATTCAGCACGAGCGGGAACATCCACTTCGAAGGTTCGCCCGATCAGCTCAACCTCGAGACGATGGACGGCAACATCGAGATCGAAGCCGATGGCGCCTGGATTCGAGCCAAAACCGCGAGCGGCACCATCGTGTTTCGGGGCTCCGGAGAAGATGCCGCCGCAAGCACGGTGAGCGGCAACATCACGCTCCTGAGCGGCGGCATGCGGCGGGCGCGCGCCGAGACGGTGAGCGGGGACATTGGATTCGCCGGTGCGCTCACCCGGGACGGATCGCTCATGATCGAAAGCCATAGCGGCAGGGTTGACGTGCTTCTCCCCGCTGACCTGAGTGCCCAGTTCGATGTCTCCAGCTATCATGGATCGATCAGGAACGACTTCGCCCCGGAGAACGCTCCTTCTCACCAGCCGTCGGGCGAGGAACTTCACTTCACCGCCGGCGCGGGCGGCGCGGGCGTGAACATCAAGACCTTCAAGGGTTCGATCATCCTCCGGAAGAAGTAGTCCAAACCTGGCTCACGCTACCGGCATCTCACTGGTGAACCTTTCCGCATTCACCTTTTCCAAGTGAGAGTAGCCCATGATCACACCATCATCCCGGATCGCTGCGCTCAGCTGCGCGCTCGTCGCAGCCAGCATGATCGCGTCGTCTCCCGCCTATGCCGGTCCACCCTGGATTTCGGCTGAGTATCCCGCGAATCCCCACGAGAGCGTCTCACGAGGCGCCTTTTTCCTGGTGCATACCTACCACCACGGCGCTCCGATGGCTTCTACGCTCGCCGGGACCGCGGAGGGCATGGTGAACGGCCGCCGCCAGTCAGTGAAACTGGAATTCGTTCCCACCGGCAAACCGGGGATCTACGCAGTCCGTTATCAGCCCGCACAATCAGGGGTTTGGGTGCTCGCCATCAATATGGGAGATGAAGATCACGATGCAGCCGGCATGCTCGTGCGCCTGGGGTCGCACGGCGAAATCAGTTCCATCAATGTCCCGAGCCGGGAAACTGAGGGGGGCAGATGGATTGTGCCCCGGCAGGTGACTGCCCAGGACGTCACCGAGGCATTGCGGTCCCAGACAGCATTGCTTGGCGCCCGGCAGGACGATAATGGAAGCGGCGGTGTTCCCGGCACGATGCTCGTTGCGGCGGGCCTTGGGCTGGTGCTGGGAGTTCCATTGGTTCGAGGCATGCGAAGCGCGTGACGGGGAACCAGAGCACACGCACCCTCGGTCCCTTCACCAGGATTCGGGGTGCGTGTCTCTCGCCGGGTACTCGGCTCTGGCGAAAGCGCCAGCACCTCGCCATAGTCCATCCATGCCCGAGCGTCTGCTGCGCATTCTTCTGGTCGACCACGATGAAGATGACCACGTATTCATCAGTCGCCTTCTCAAGGCCGCCCGATTCGATCGTTTTGAGCTCGATCGAATCGGAAATTTCGAACAGGCTCTTGCCGCCATTCTGGTCGGCTCTCACCACGCGTGTCTTATCAATTACCAGCTCGACGGCCGGTCCGGACTCGAGCTGATCCGCGAAGCGGTTCGAAGCGGGGCGGCGATCCCGATGATACTGCTCACCCGGGCCGGAGAAGATGATCTTCACATCGACGCCCTTCTTTCCGGCTCGGCGGACTATCTCGACAAGAATCGCCTGGACACGCACCTGCTGGAACGATCAATCCGACATGCCATAGACCGCAGCCGGCATTTCGACGAGCTTCGGCGGAGCGAAGAGCGTTTTCGTATGCTCGTCGAAAACCTCACCGACGGCATCACGCTTCTCGAGCGGGATGGAACCGTGCTCTTCGCAAGCCGCTCGACCACCACCATTCTGGGGTATGACGTTGCCGAGCTGATTGGCCGCAACATGTTCGAGTTCGTGCATCCAGAGGACATGGCGCCCGCCATGCGTCGATTCTCCGAGTCGCTGGCCAAGCCGGGCAAGCCGATGGCGGTCGAGTACAGGTACCGTCTACGCGAGGGCACCTGGCGGCACCTGGAGGCGATCATTGTGAACCGCCTCGAAGAACCGGCCGTTCGGGCCGTGGTGGCCACGATCCGCGACGTTACCGTCAGGAAGGAGAGTGAGCGCGGGCTCACGGAACGGGAACGCCAGTTTCGCGCGCTCTTCGACAGCGCGCTTGATGCCATGGTTCTCGTGAGCGACGATCGCCGCTTTCTCGACGCGAACCCGGCCGCCTGCGAGCTTTTTCACCAGAAGCGGGACCAGCTTCTCACGCAGGCCATCGACCTGTTCTGTCCTCCTGAATTTCCCGTGTCCGACCGCTGGACGGAGTTCGTCGAAGCTGGTGAGTTCAAAGGTGATTTCGTGTTGGCCCTCGATTCCCGGACGCGGCGGCACGTCGAACTGAGCGCCCGCGCCCATGTTCTTCCCGGGCGCCACCTGCTGGTGCTGCGCGACATGACCGAGCGCAACGAACTGGAGAGCCGCCTCCGCCAGGCCGCGAAGATGGAGGCGGTGGGGCGGCTGGCTGGAGGCATCGCGCACGATTTCAACAACCTGCTCACCGCCATCCTGGGATGTTGCGAGCTGCTTGGCCACGAGGTGCAGGAGCTTCCTGCCGCGTGGGAAGATCTCGAAGAGATCAAGCGCGCAGCCACCCGGGCGGGGACGCTGACGCAGCAGCTGCTCGCGTTCAGCCGCAGACAGGTTCTCCTGCCCAAGGTGCTGGACATCAACACCGAAGTGGAAAGTATCCGCCGGATGCTTGCCAGGCTGATTGGCGAAGACATCGAGCTGGTCACCCGGCTCGATCCTCGAGTCGGCGCGATCAGGGCCGATCCCAGCCAGCTTGAGCAGATCGTGCTCAATCTTGCGATTAATGCCCGTGATGCGATGCCGGAGGGCGGCACGCTGTCACTCGAAACCAGCAATACGGAGCCGCCGGAAGAATGGGCCCACCCGCCGGGCCAGTGCGTCATGCTCGCGGTGCGGGATTCGGGAATGGGCATGGATGAGAGTATCCGGCCGCACATCTTCGAGCCGTTTTTCACGACGAAGGAGACAGGAAAAGGGACCGGGCTGGGACTGGCGACCGTATACGGGATCGTGAAGCAGAGCGAGGGATACATCCTGGTGGACTCCGAGCCGGGAAAAGGAGCAACCTTCCGGATTTATTTCCCTCGCGTTGCCGGTATTGCTGATTCGCACGCCGTCGCGCCGCGACTCGGCGGGCTTCCGCGCGGCACGGAAACCATTCTCCTCGTGGAGGACGAAGTCGCGGTGCGACGGCTGGCCAGCCGAGTGCTACGGCAGCAGGGGTATGTCGTGCTCGAAGCGACCAATGGCCGGGAAGCGTTGAGACTTGTTGAGCAGCACAAGCCCAGGCTCGATCTGCTGGTCACCGATGTCGTGATGCCGGGGATGAGCGGGCCTGAATTGGCAACGCGACTCACGGGGCAGCACCCGATGCTCAAGGTTCTCTATATCTCGGGATACGCTGACGAGGCGCTGGGACAACGTGGGATTCTGAACGAAGGCGTGGACTTTCTGCAAAAGCCCTTTACACCGCAGGACCTCACTCGTCGCATCCGGGAAGGCCTGGGGGCGGCCATGGATTGAGGGCCGCTGATCCGGTGAACCCCGGGGCGTTGAGCTAAGTTGGAGTACATCTAACCAGGCAGATCATGCTGAAAACCGTCGCGCGCCATCTCGGGCTTTGTACGCTGTTGCTCACTCTCATCGCCTTGCCGGCCCATGGTCAGAACCGGCGGAGCGCAAGGGTCCTGGCCTCTCCCGAGCTTGGCCTGCGTTTCGGGCGCGACTTCTCCATTGACGCCTGGACAGTGGGCGCTCATGTGCGGGTTCCTCTCCTCCGCATGGTCGATTTCCGTCCGAGTGGAGATTTATCGCTGGGGCAGAACAGCCTGGGAGATGATTACCAGCTCAACGGGGATCTCGCGCTCCGCGGCGCACGGGATCAGGCGTACCTTGGAGGGGGCGTCGCCTACGTTCACCGCCGGTTCGATTCGGGCAAAAGCAGCGGAACCGGGGCCAACCTCTTTATCGGATTCAAACCCTTTCCAAGACCGGGGGCCCAGCTGTACCTGGAGGGTCGCTGGACTCTCGTGGACGATGAAACGCTGTTCCGCCTTCTGCTTGGCGTAGCATTCAAGTTCTAGCAGACTGCACCGACAACCAGACCGATACTTATTCAGGGGAGAATGAAAGACAATGCCTACAAGCTCATCGACCGCCTTCTGGGAGGGCGGACTTAAGAAAGGCAAAGGACATTTTGATGGAAAATCCGGAAAGATTTCGGCAGACTATTTATTTTCGACCAGGTTCGAGGGCACGCCGGGTACCAGCCCGGAGGAGCTCCTCGCCTCGGCGCACGCATCCTGTTTGAGCATGGCGCTCGCCGCAGGACTGGAAGGGGCCGGCCATCCCGCCACGCGGATCACGACGACGGCGTCCTGCACCCTCGAGAAAGTCGGCGACGATTTCAGGATCACCCGGATGAAGCTGGAAGTCAGCGGAATTGTTCCGGGGATAGAGCAGGCCACGTTCGCTCAGGCGGCGGAAGCCGCGAAAAACGGCTGCCCCGTGTCGAACGCCTTCAAGGGAAACATGGAAATAGAGCTGAATGCGCGGCTGGAAAGCTAGGAGCTGGCTGCACGAACCGCCTGCTCGCAAACGGCCTAGCTCTCGACCGACGCGAGCGCGCTGGCATACTTCACGAAACGGTTGACGAGCGAGGTAAGCCTGCTGCCAGCGGCGGGATCGCGAAGCTCTCCCTGTGCGTCGAACGCCCGATCGGCGCTGGCCAGTGCATACATGTCGGGATGCACGAACACTCCCAGCCCCTCCAGTGGAATGCGCAGCTGCCAGAGTCCCCGGATCCCCCCGACCAGTGAGGGCGAGGCGCTAATCAGCAACGCGCTCTTTCCTCGAAATGGCATCGGCCTCATCCGGGATACCCAGTCAATGGCATTTTTGAGGTTCCCGGGCAATGAGTAATTGTACTCCGGGGAGGCGAGCATCATCCCATCGGCCCCCGCGATCCTCCGGGCAAGCTCCAGCGCACCGGCAGGAAACCCACTCGCCTCCTGCAGATCACCATCATAGAGCGGCATCTCGAACTCGCGAAACTCCGCGTGATCGAGCTCCGCGCCGGCGGCAGCGGCATCCCGTTCCGCCAGCGTCATCAGTTTTTTATTGAGTGATTCACGACGCAGAGAAGCGGCGAGTGTGAGCAGGCGCATAGAGTCATTCAGAGAAAAAGCAATATTCAGCGGGTGAAATCCGTCATCATCCCAGGCTCGCTCGATTCACCATTGGGGGAACATAATGGACCTGACACTTGGCAAGCGTGACCTCTTCACCCGGTTTGCAAAATGGGCGTCACGTGCCGCCGGCCGGCCGGCGGCGTTCATGTCAGCGGCCGGCGTGCTCGTCGTATGGGCTATCACCGGACCTATCTTTCATTTCAGTGACACCTGGCAGCTCGTGATCAACACGGCCACGACGATCGTCACTTTCCTCATGGTCTTTCTGATTCAGAATACCCAGAACCGTGACATCCAGGCCGTTCATCTCAAGCTCGACGAGCTCATCCGGTCGCACAAAGGAGCCCATACCGCCCTTCTCGATCTGGAAGAGCTCTCGGGGAAGGAGCTGGACAGGTTTCAGAAGGTATACATGAAGCTTGCCACGGAGGCACGCGAGCACCTGCGGAGCGGCGGGAAAGACACGGATGTACCTCGTATGCCCATTCAGGGCTGACGAACAATTGTAGTTGAAGCAGGTGAGAGCTGGCGATCCCAAATTCTCAAGGAGCGCGGAGGACCGGCTCGAGCACGCGCCACACATTTTCCGCGACGATGCGCTGACCCTGCACTGTGGGATGGACCCCGTCCGCCTGATTGAGACGGGGGACTCCTGCCACGCCTTCAAGGATGAAAGGGATCAGCGGAATCCGATTCTCCCGGGCAAGCGCCGGATATATCCCGATGAATTCCCGCACGTACGCGGCACCCATGTTCGGGAGTGCCTGCATTCCCGCGAGAATGATCCGGGTGGACGGCAGCTTTTTCCGGGTGCTGTCGATGATGGCCTGGATGTTGGCACGCGCGGCCATGGGACTCTGACCTCTTAGCCCATCGTTAGCGCCGGTCTCAATCACCAGAACGGAAGGAGATTGCCGAAGGACCCAGCTGATGCGGCTCAATGCTCCGGCCGAGGTCTCACCGCTCTGGCCGGCGTTGACGACCTGGTACCGCAACCCGGCGGAATCGATCTTCAGCTGGACGAGATTGGGATAGGCCTCATCCGGGTCGAGCCCGAGTCCAGCGGTGATACTGGTCCCCAGAAAGACGATCCGCGGTGGCTCGCCTTCAGGACTCCTGGACCCGACCGAATCGGCCGCCGGCTTCGACGCCGGCTTCGACGCCGGGCGTTCGCCGCTGCACGCGCCGGCGACACAAAGACTCGCGAGCAGCAGGATCGTTCCCCGCTCACTCCGAGCCCTTCCCCGCACCAGAGCCTTCCACCCATACCCGGATCCATCGCGATCAACCTGGAGCATGACTCCGCCGTAGCACATAGTCATATGCCTGCCGCCTGCTCTCAATCTAAGCGCCGGATGGAATGCTGCGCAGGACCAGCTCCGCCCGATGTGGGTATCATTCTTCCGGGTATCTTCTCACCGATTTTCCCCATTTTTCAGGTTACTCCATGCTTCGTTGTGAGTCACTGACGCAAACCTATCTCTCCGGCGGCCGCGAGCTCATTGTCCTCAAGGACATCGGATTCGAACTGGCGGACGGTGGCTTTCTCGCCATCGTCGGTCCATCAGGTAGCGGCAAGAGCACTTTGCTCGGACTGCTTGCAGGACTCGACCGGCCCACACACGGGCGGGTGATGCTGGAAGGTGAGGACCTCGGCTCGCTCAGCGAGGACCAGCGCGCCCGCCTGCGCGGCGAGAAGGTAGGCTTCGTATTTCAGTCCTTCCACCTGGTTCCAACACTGACCGCGCGCGAAAATATCCAGGTGCCGCTGGAGCTGCGGGGCCACGAAGCACGAAGCCGGGCAGACGAACTTCTGGAGCGAGTCGGCCTGACGGACAGGGCGCATCACTATCCCGCGCAGCTTTCCGGCGGCGAACAGCAACGCATTGCGCTGGCGCGGGCCTTCAGCAATCGGCCACGAATCCTGTTTGCGGATGAACCGACTGGGAACCTCGACGCCGCGACCGGTGCCACGGTCATCGACCTGATGGTCCAGCTTAACCAGGAGCAGGGGACAACACTGGTCCTGGTCACCCATGATAATGACCTCGCCGGCCGCGCTCACCGGGTCATTCGGCTGGCCGATGGGCGTATGGTGGGAGACACCGCCGCATGAGTGGATTCGGGTTTGTGCTCGCGATGGCCGGCCGGGAGAGTCGCGCGGCGCGAGGGCGGCTGCTCCTCCTGACAGCCTCGATCACGATCGGGGTCGCGGCACTGGTGGCGATCAATTCTTTCACCGCCAACCTGCGCACGACGGTCCGGGACCAGGCGCAGTCTCTCCTGGGAGCCGACGTGGCTGTGACCGGCCGGGCGGCATACTCGCCACGCGCCGTGGCACTGGTTGACAGCGTTGCCGGGTGCGCGCAATCGCCCTGCGCGAACGTCGCCCGGGTCACCAACTTTTCCGCGATGGCGTACGCGCCCCGTGGACAAGGCGCTCGCCTGGTACAGGTCGCAGCGATCGAGGGACGGTATCCCTTTTATGGGAAAATTCGCACGGACCCAGCTCCAGCATGGGACGATCTACAGCAGAGCCGTCGTGTCATCGTTGATCCATCACTCCTGACGGTTCTCGATGCGCGGGTCGGAGATTCCCTGGCGCTGGGAGAGATCCGCTTCGAGATCAGCGGGACCGTGATCGATGTGCCCGGCGATGTAGGTATCCAGGCGGCGTTCGGCCCCCGGGTTTTCATTCCCGCACGGTATCTCCTCGACACAAAGCTGTTGCTGCCCGGCTCACGGGCGGAATACGAACGTTATATCCGGCTCGCCTCGGGGGACGCGCAGGTCGTAGCCCGCCGGCTTCGCTCGGCACTCGCCGCCGAGCGAATCACCGTGCGGACCGTGGAAGATGACCGGCGAAATCTCGACCAGGCCCTCGATCAGCTGGGGCGTTACCTCGGGCTCGTCGCGCTGATCGCGCTTCTGCTTGGCGGGCTCGGCGTTGCCAGCGCGGTGCACGTATTCATTCGCAGGAAGATCGACACTATCGCGGTGCTCCGCTGCCTCGGCGCCAGCGCGCGGCAGCTCTTTGGCATCTACCTGGTCCAGGCTGCTGCCATGGGCCTGGCCGGAAGTATTGCGGGAGCGCTGATCGGCATTCTGCTCCAGGTGTTTCTGCCGCAGGTTTTCTCCGAGTTTCTACCGGTCGAGCTTGCCTTCCATATATCCTGGACCGCGGTCGGCGTCGGGGTGGGCACCGGCGTGCTTGTCTCTCTGCTCTTCGCGCTTCTGCCTCTGCTCAGCGTTCGCCAGGTGTCACCGCTGCTCGTGCTCCGTCGGGAGTACGACCAGGCGCCGAGGCGGACGCGGGATCGCTGGCGGTGGCCAACGTACCTGGTCATCGCGGTCGCCGTGGTGCTGATCGCGGCCTTCCAGGTCGGAAGCCTGCTCTCCGGCGCGTTGTTCGCCCTGGCGATCGGTGTCGTGCTGGCCCTGCTCGCACTTGCCGCGTTCCTGCTCATACGAGCACTCCGCCGCTGGTTTCCGGCCAGACTGCCCTACCTGTTTCGCCAGGGCCTGGCGAATCTCTACCGGCCGGCCAATCAGACTCTCACCGTGGTACTTGCCCTCGGCTTCGGCGCCTTTCTTCTGAGCACCCTGTACCTGGTCCAGGAGAACCTGCTCCGCTCATTTCAATTCGGCTCAAATGGACCCAGAGCGAACTTCGTCCTGTTCGACATCCAGCCGGAGCAGCGTGTTCCGCTGGAAAATCTGCTGCGGGATTCCGGGTACCCCTCCCAGCCGGCGGTCCCGATCGTTCCCATGCGAATTCTGTCGGTCAAGGGAAAGCCGGTAGGCAGGATCCTGGCGGATTCAGCCCCCGTTGGTGACGACGGCGAGCCACTCGGACGGTGGGCCTTTCGGCGCGAGTATCGTTCGACCTACCGTGACACCACGGTAGCTTCCGAAAAGAAGGTGGCAGGCGACTGGTGGAAGACGGGGGCAGGAAGTGAAGCAGTCGTGCCGATCTCGATGGAGACCGGAGTAGCCGGCGAGCTGGGCGTCACCGTGGGAGATACCATCGTGTGGGACGTCCAGGGGCTTCCGATCACGACGCGGATCGTCAACCTGCGGGAAGTAAACTGGGCCCGGTTCGAGCCAAACTTCTTTGTCGTCTTTCCGGTCGGACCACTCGAGAGCGCCCCCCAGATGTTTGTCGCTCTCACCAGGATTCCCGATCCAGCCGAGCGTGGTAGAGTGCAGCGCGGGGTCGTCGAGCGATTCCCCAATGTGACGACCATAGACCTGAGCCAGCTTCAGGAGTCTATCGAAACTCTGCTCGACAAGGTCATTCTCGTGGTGCGTTTCATGGCACTGTTCAGCCTGGCGACAGGCGGCATCGTCCTGGTGGGTGCCGTAGCCACGAGCCGCTTTCAGCGGGTGCGGGAAGGAGTGCTCCTCAGGACGCTCGGTGCCACTCGTAACCAGCTGCTTCAGATTCTCTTGGTAGAGTATTTCTGCCTGGGGATGGCGGGAGTCCTCACGGCATTCCTGCTTTCGGTCGGCGCTGCATGGCTCCTGATGAAATACCTCTTCGACGCGAGCTTCGGCGTGCCGGTGGGTGCGCTCAGTGGTCTTGCTGCCGGCGTCATTGTCCTGACCGTCACCATCGGGTTTGCGAACAGCACGGAAATCTTCCGCAAGCCGCCGCTCGAAGTACTGCGGGCGGAATGAAAATGCTTACCGCGCAGCCGTCACCTTGAGTCCTATGATCCCGATCACGACGATCAGGATACAGGCGAGCCGCGCCAGGTGCCTAGGTTCGCCAAAGAGCATGATTCCCAGGACAGCGGTACCCACCGCTCCTATGCCCGTCCAGACGGCATACGCGGTGCCGACAGGGATCGTCTCCAGTGATCGGGCGAGCAGGTAAAAACTCGCAATCAATGCCGCGAGAGTGAGCGCCGTCGCACCGACACTGGTAAAGCCCTGCGAATATTTGAGCCCAATCGCCCAGACGACCTCAAAGATCCCTGCCACCACGAGAAAGGTCCATGAACGAGTGATCATGGGTCGCTCAGGCTCTCATGCCATCGTCGCGCCATTGCTGGATCATCGACTTGATCTGATTGCGGTCACGAATATTTTCCGCCATGACCCGGCCGGCCAGCTGCGGGATTTCCCCATCCGATGCAAAGCGAAGAGCGATCAGCTGGCTTGGTGAAAGCCGGTCGATCCCGGCGTGCTGTGCCTCCGGGCAGAGCGCCTTGAGCCTGATCCGCTCTTCCAGCCGGATCACCCGATCCTGGACGACTAGGGCAAAGGTCCGGGCGTAATAGAAAATGATGCCGAGCCCGATCGCCAGGACGACCTGGACCAGGCGGTCCATGGAGCGCTCCACGGTCAGCCGATATCCGCCCCAGAGGAAATTGAGGAGGAGGATACCGGCTCCAAGGAAGTGAAACGCGGGAACGTATCGCGCGTGACTCCGGAAGCCCTGTGTGGGTATGTCGGTCATAGGAATTTGGCGCAGGATAGGGAAAGGGAGAACAGCGGCGAAGGTAGTCAGGAAGCCTGCTGGCTGCCAGAGCCCTCGGCTGCAGCCGCGCCGGATCAGGATTATCTTATCCTGCCATCACGCAATCGCCACTACCATGAGGTCCTGAATGCTTGCGATCGACCTGAGAGGAAAGCGCGCGCTCATTGCCGGGGTATCTGACGACGGCGGATTTGGATTTGCCATCGCCAAGGCCATGGCGGAGGCGGGAGCCACCATCGTGCTGGGAAGCTGGCCACCTGCGCTTGGGATTTTTCATAAACTCCTGGAGCGCGGCAAGATGGAAGAATCCATGAGGTTGAACGATGACCGCAAGCTGGATTTCGAAAGGATCTATCCGCTCGACGCCGCGTATGACACCCTGGACGACGCTCCACTCGAGGTTCGTGAGAATAAACGATATAAGGAGGTCGGAGACTTCAGTATCCAGGGGCTCAAGGAAAGAGTGGTGGAGGATTTCGGCGACAAGGGAATCGACATTGTGGTGCACAGTCTGGCCAATGCACCCGAGGTCAGGAAGCCGCTGATCGATACCAGCCGGCAGGGCTATCTCGCCGCGCTGAGTGTCAGCGCCTACAGCAATATCTCCCTGGTGCGCGAGTTTTCTCCCCTGATGCGTGAGGGTGGTTCCTTTCTCTCCCTGAGCTACATGGCCGGCGTGCGAGTGATCCCCGGGTATGGCGGCGGCATGTCCAGCGCCAAAGCGGCCCTCGAGGCAGATACACGGACCCTGTCATTTGAAGCTGGGCGCCGGCATGGCGTGAGAGTCAATGCCATTTCCGCCGGGCCGTGGGCCTCGCGCGCGGCGTCCGCGGTAGGGTTCATCGAAACCATGATTGACTACGCCGCGGCCAACTCTCCCCTGCCCCGTCCCATTCACGCCAATGATGTCGGAAACACCGCGGCCTTCCTTTGCAGTCCACTGGCCGCCGCGATCACGGGATCCGTGGTATATGTGGATTCCGGATTCCATGCGATGGGTATGGGGGTGCTGGAAAGCCAAGGCTAGCGGTAAGCGGTAAGCGGTAAGCGGTAAGCGGTAAGCGGTAAGCGGTAAGCGG
>JBDTQP010000034.1:0-18233 GCA_039932125.1 Gemmatimonadota bacterium | reverse complement strand
TGATGATCGCCCGGATTTCTTCATTGCCCAGGATCTTGTCGATCCGGGCCCGCTCCACGTTGAGAATCTTGCCGCGGAGGGGAAGAATCGCCTGGAAGTTCCGATCCCGTCCCTGCTTGGCACTGCCACCGGCCGAATCACCCTCGACCAGGTAGAGCTCGGAGAGCGCTGGATCGTCGATGGAACAATCTGCCAGCTTGCCGGGAAGAACGCCGCTTTCGAGTCCGGACTTTTTCCGGACCAGGTCGCGAGCTTTGCGCGCCGCCTCGCGGGCCCGGGCCGCGCTGACCGCCTTTTCGATAATGGCGCGGGCAACCGGAGGATACTCGTCAAGGAAATTTCCCAGGTGCTCGTTGACCACCTGCTTCACGATACCTTCGATTTCGCTGTTGCCGAGTTTTGTCTTGGTCTGCCCCTCGAATTGCGGCTCCTTCACCTTGACGTGAAGCACGCAGGTCAGTCCCTCGCGGGCATCCTCGCCCGAAAGTGTGAAGCCTTCCTTCTTGAGGAAGTCGCGCTTCTTCGCCACATCGTTGATGGTCCTGGTCAGCGCGGACTTGAAGCCGGTCAGGTGCGTTCCACCCTCGTGGGTGTTGATGTTGTTGACGAAAGTAAAGATGTTCTCGTTGTAGCCGTCCTCGTATTGAAGCGCGATGTCCACCTCGACATCGTCCTTCGTGGTGCTGAACGAGATCGGCTTGGGATGGACCACCTTCTTGTTGCGGTTGAGCCACTCGACAAACTGGATCAGTCCGCCTTTCGCGAAGAAGGTCTCCTCCTTGGGCGGCTCCTTTCGCTCATCCTTGAGCGTGATCGTCACGCCCCGGTTGAGGAATGCCAGCTGGCGCAGCCGATCGGCAAGGATCGTGTAGTCGTACTCGAGAACGGTAAAAATGAGCGGATCCGGCTTGAAGCGCACCGTCGTGCCCGTGCCGCGGGACTTTCCTTTCACGGAAAGTTTGGACACGGTCTGGCCGCGCTCGAACGCCATGTGGTACCGGTTGCCTTCACGATCCACCAGCACCTCCAGCCGCTCGGAGAGCGCGTTCACCACGGAGACGCCGACGCCATGAAGCCCACCGGACACCTTGTAGCTCGACTTGTCGAACTTGCCCCCCGCGTGCAGGACCGTCAGCGCCAGCTCGACACCGGGTATTTTCTCGGTCGGGTGGATGTCCACCGGGATACCCCGCCCGTTGTCCGACACGGTAATGGAGTTGTCCTTGTGGATGATGACGCCGATGGTGTCGCAGAACCCTGCCAGCGCTTCGTCGATCGAGTTGTCCACCACCTCATAGACCAGGTGATGCAGCCCGTTCTCGCTCGTTGAGCCGATGTACATGCCGGGGCGTTTGCGGACCGCTTCCAGTCCCTTGAGTACCTGGATCGAGTCTGCGCCGTAGTCATTACCGTTGGTGGGCTGTTCGTTCTTCGCCATGTTCTCCACGTCGTGCGCTGTGAGAAAAAAGATTTCGCCGTTCCGTCCTGCCGTTCAACGAGGTGTTCGCTGGCGATCCCCTGCCGCGGCAATCCAGCGAATCTCCCGGATCCGCCCCACTCGCCCGGCGTTGAGTCGAGCCATGATCCGGGGCGTCATGAGACTCAGTTCGTTGGCCCACGCCGCGGTCGTGACACCGACCCTCAGGACGCCGTCGGGAGACACCGACTCAGCCGTCGTCACCGCGGCGATCTGGGGGCCAACCAGTTCACTCCATTCCGATACGATGCCCGCCTGGGCGACTCGTTTGGCCAGCCCGGCGCGGGCAAGGAACCGATCTACCGCTTCTCCTGCGGTTGCCAGTCGCCCCCTGGTCGCCCGCCCACGCTGCTCGCGCAGCCAGAGCGTGGCCTTCATCAGCCGGTCGTCCGCATTATCAGCCATCGATCCTCCGACCGGTCTGCCCCGGGACATATCCTGGTATCGATGCAGTGCGGAGCGTAACGTGCCGGAAAGGGCCGGCCCCGTCTGATCCGCTAAGCACTTACAATTTTCCCCTGGCTCACTCGCCACACCTGAAGTGCCAGATTGGACGGCAATTCGTCCGCTCTTGGCGAGCTCAGAAATACCTGACGTTGTCCGCTCTGAGAGAGTCGCGTCGCAAGTCGCTCCTGCCGTTCCCGGTCCAGCTCGGCGAAAACATCGTCGAGCAGCAGGGCAGGCGGGGCCTGGTGCGCGCGCTCCAGCGTAGCAAGCTCCAGGAACTTGAGTGCAATTGCGACCGTTCGCTGCTGGCCGGTGGATCCGAACTCGCGAACTCCATGATTCCCCAGGGTGATCCGGAGATCGTCCCGGTGCGGCCCGATACCGGTGTTGCCGCGAGCACGGTCCCGGGTTTCACCGGTTTCCAATGCGCGTTGCCACGATCCCGGGTCGATGAGATCCCGGTTTCCGCCGTAACTCACCTGGACCGATGCCGCCTCTCCCAACCCTGCCAGCTCCTCCGCCAGCCTTGACGATGCCTGATCGGACCACGCGAATCTGGCGGCGAGTACCCGCGCGCCGGCACCGGCCAGCGTTTCATCAAAAGCATGAGCCAGGTCCATTCGTCCCTGCCTGAGGGCCGCATTGCGCTGGGCCAGTGCCGCCCGATAATGCGCCAGCGCGATGAAGTAGCTGCGATCGGCGATCGCAAGCATGCGATCGAGATAGCGTCGTCGCTCGGCGGCAGGACCTGCGGCCAGACGTAAGTCCTGCGGAAGAAAAGCCACGGCAAGCCACTCACCGACATGATCCGCCAGGCGCGTGGCGGCACTTCCGCCGATCTCGACCTGCTTCTTCCTGCCCGCCGCGATGAATTTCACCGCGATCTCCCGGAGCGAGTTGCCGGCGATGATGCGGCTTTCCAGGCGAAAACCTGTCCCGGTGAACCGCACCAGCTCCTGGTCGAGCGCCCCATGGAAAGATCGGAAGAACACCGGGTAGTAAATAGCTTCGAGCAGATTGGTTTTGCCTTGGCCATTCTCCCCGAGCAACGCCACACCGTTTTTCGGAAAGGTGATCTCCGCATCCTCGAGATTACGGAACCCCCGGACGATCAGCCGATCCAGCTGCACTACTGAACGATGACCTGGCGGGTTGCCGTGTCCCCGTGTATGGCGGCCAGATTGACGGCGTAAACCGAAATGAGGATCGTTGCCCCGGAGAGCCCGGTGGTCGTGAGCGGAAGCGAGAACGTCACCGTGTCCGTCCCGTTCGCAACCAGCGGAGGGAAACTCGATAGCCCTCCCTGGACGTCGAAATACACAGTGTCGATCCCGCCATGATCAACCACTCGCCCAGAGATGAGCGCCGCAGCGCCCGCCGAAACGGTTGTGTCCTGGCCGGGATCGGTGATCGTCACCGAGGGTCCTTCACCGTCGTTGAGGTCGGGAAATGTCAGGCGGTCTCGCGCCGAACACGCCAGCAGCAGGAGGGCCAGGCCGGCTGAGGCTGTACGGTTTCCCGATGAAAAGGGCATGGTCATAATTTAGCCGGAATGCCCCTGAAAATCGAGGGTGAGAAGCGGTCTAACTTTCGTTGGGAAGCCCAGATAGGTATGTCGGAAGCGGCGCCATCTGGAGGCTGCGTTCAGGTTGGGACCGGGGGTACTCGCCTCCGCAGCCTCTCATGCCGTAGATTGAGGGTATTCCCGCGAGACAGCCGTTTCTTTCCTCCTCAGGTCAACGGACCCATGATCCTTCAGGACTTGTCCGCCAAAGATGTTCTGCTGATCGCACTCGGCGCGTTTGCCGTTTTCTACCTCGTCGCGCTTGCGAAGGGCGTGATGCGGACACGACACGCGGGAAGTACCAGCGCCGATGCGGCGACGCCATCCGTGGGAACAACGGCCACCGGCTTTGTGGCAAATTTTTTCGATACGCTTGGTGTCGGATCATTTGCCACCACGACCGCAATCTTCCGGCAGTGGCGCATGGTACGGGACGAATTCATTCCCGGCACCCTCAACGCCGGCCATACGTTCCCCACGATCGTGCAGGCATTCATCTTCACGAGACTCGTGCCGGTGGACAGTACGACACTTATCCTCATGATCGTCGCCGCCGTGGCTGGTGCGTGGCTGGGTGCCGGCATCGTCGCCCGTTGGCCCCGCCGTGCGATTCAGATCGGAATGGGAATCGCCCTGCTCGCCGCAGCCGGTCTCATGCTTCTCGCCCAGTTCAAGCTGATCCCCGCGGGGGGCACCGCTCATGGTCTCACCGGCACCCTGCTCTGGGCCGGCGTCGCCGGAAATTTTATCCTGGGAACGCTGATGACCTTGGGGATCGGTCTCTACGGGCCCTGTCTGATCCTGGTCAGCCTCCTGGGCATGGATCCAATCGCCGCATTCCCTATCATGATGGGTTCATGCGCCTTCCTCATGCCCGTGGCGAGTGCCCGATTTATCAAGGCTGACAAATACCACCCCGGCGCTACCATCGGCCTGATGCTGGGTGGTATACCGGCCGTGCTCATTGCTGCCTACATCGTAAAATCGCTACCCCTCACCGTGATCCGGTACCTGGTTGTTGTCGTGGTGGTCTATACCAGCGTGAGTCTGCTTCGTGCCGCTCGTCATCCGTCCCGGGTCAACGAGCTTGAAGGCGGAGCCAAGGAAGTGGCGGCTTCCTGATGTTCGCTCGCTCTTCCCCGGGATGGGTTTCCGCTTTCGTCCTGCTAATTGCCGTCGCGGGGAGTCGATCGGGATTTACCCAGGAGCCAGCCGCCTCACCCCTCGTCACCTCGGAAGACATCCTCCCGGCTCGGCGAGGCGTCATTCTGCGCGTGCGTAACACGAGCCGCGACACAGTATGGGTGGACTCGCTACATGTCATCGGATGTGTCAACGTCAGGAAGGGATGCGGCACCCGGGCACTCGCTCTCCTGATCCCACCGGGAGCCTCGCTGGAGATCGCCCGCCTGGAGCCGGCGAGGTCAGAGGACCGTTTCGGGTATCAATGGTTTCTTGATTGGCGGGAATCTGGTGAAGGGCGCGTTCGGGCGAGAAGAGTGATTCCCGCGACCATCCTGAAAACCTGGCGGATTACCTGAGCTGGATGCGCCGGGTTGCGAGATCGCCGCGCACGTGCTCCAGGTTGGCTCCGTATATACTGATGATGACGACGTCGCCCGATTCCCCGGCGAGCTCAACCGGAAAAGAAAACCGGACCCGGGGGACACCGTTGGCTGCATAGGCAGGGATTTGTGACGTCAGCCCTAGTGTGGTGAAGAAGACGGTATCCACTCCCTCTTCATCGAAGACGGTACCACCGATCAGGACAACACTGCCCACATTGAAACTGGTATCGGCGACCGGGTCGGTGATGACCACCTCCGGCCCCACACCATCGCCGCCGGTGGCGGGGAAGGTCGGGCGCTCTCGCGTAGCACACCCGGCGCTCAAGGCGCCGGATAGAATGGGCAATACCCACATCATCATTATTCGCATTGCAATTCGGCTCATGGCGGCGAGGACTTTTCGTCTCTCCTAAGAACGAATCATGCCTTCCCTTTCGCACGCTCCTACTGGCCGTGTGGCCTCAGTGTCTCGCCCCTCCCCGCTCACCGCCCTTTGAAATTTGCTTTTCGTTTTTCCAGGAAAGCAGCCATTCCTTCACGCATGTCTTCGGTCGAAGCCAGCAGGCCAAAGTAGGTTGCCTCCAGCAACAGGCCCTGATCGACCGTGGTTTCCAGCGCCAAGTCAACGGCCTCAATACAGAC
Organism: Gemmatimonadota bacterium; assembly: GCA_039932125.1. Lineage (GTDB taxonomy): Bacteria > Gemmatimonadota > Gemmatimonadetes > Gemmatimonadales > GWC2-71-9 > DASYPP01. The sequence goes on along the minus strand of JBDTQP010000034.1, from coordinate 12,535 downwards.
CTGCAGGGCCAGCGGTCCGTTCTCGATCATGCTTCGCAGCATCTTCTCGGACTCTTCCAGCAGCTTGTCTCCCGGTACGACTCGGTTGACCAGTCCAATGCGATACGCCTCGGCAGCATCGATCATCTGACCGGTCAGCAGCAGCTCCAGCGCTCGGCCTTTTCCCACCAGTCGGGGAAGCCGAACGCTGCCGCCGTAGCCTGGCGCAATGCCGAGCTTTGCCTCGGGCTGACCGAACTTGGCGGACTCCGACGCGATGCGGATGTGACACGCCATCGCCAGCTCGCACCCGCCGCCCAGGGCAAATCCGTTGACGGCGGCGATCACCGGCTTGCCGCTGCGCTCGAACCGGCGGAACACAGCCTGGCCCACCATGGCTCGTGCTTTTCCATCGAAAGGCCCCTGCTGCGAGAGCTCACCGATATCAGCGCCGGCCACGAACGCCTTGCTGCCTGATCCAGTGACGATGACGCCACGAATTGAGCGATCCTGTTCGATTTGACCGATCGCCTCTCCCAGTTCCGCGATCACTGCATCGTTAAGCGCATTCAGCTTGTCTGGCCGGTTAATCGTGAGGCGCGCGATGCCGTCATGGTGGTCGAACAGCAGGTTGGAATAGGTCATTGGAGTCGACAGTAGATAAAGGAAATGGAAGTAGGAAAAATCCAGCACGGTCTCGAGAGCCGATCCTTCCGCCAAGCTAATGACATTGCCCCACTTTGTGGGTGCTCCGCGCATCAGGCCTGGCGCCGGCCATAACTACCTTTTCCGGACTGCCGAGCGCACGAGTTCAACGCGCCGGTGCTCAAGGAACGTCTTGAGCCATCATGGGAGAATGAAGGGGCTCCTCTGCTCACCACCTGTTACATTACGGCATGGCCATTCCCCACCCGATCGGCTGGACCTCCACTTCCAATGTTCGGCTCCTGGACCAGACGCTTCTTCCCCATGAAGAGCGTTACCTCGAGCTGGATACACCGGAACTTGTCGCCGAAGCGATTCGCGTGTTGCGCGTTCGCGGCGCGCCGCTGATCGGTATAGCGGCAGCGATGGGAGTCTCACTGGCGGCTCGAGAGAACGGGAACTCCGGTGAGACTCCGCTGGCTCGGGTAGAAGCCGCCTGCCGTCTGATTCGGGCCACCCGCCCAACCGCGGTCAACCTGATGTGGGCGGTGGACCGCATGTGGCGATCGGCTGAGGCTCTCGCACGTTCCGGCGCGGACCTTCACAGCGGATTGGTAGAAGAGGCCGACCGGATCTGGCAGGAGGATCGCGCGATGTGCGATCGCATCGGAGAGGCCGGCCTGGCGGTACTGGGCGACAATGCAACCGTGGCAACCCATTGCAACGCCGGTGCTCTGGCCACGGGAGGGATCGGCACAGCGCTGGCGCCCATGTACAAAGCGCATGAGGCCGGGCGCCGGGTGCAGGTCGTCGCTTCGGAGACGCGTCCCCTTCTCCAGGGAGCTCGGCTTACCGCATGGGAGCTGACCCAGTGCGGAATTCCCTGCACGCTGATCACCGATGGAATGGCGGCGAGCCGGCTCCGGCGCGGGGACGTTGACTGCGTCATTGTCGGCGCCGATCGTATCGCGGCGAATGGCGATGTCGCCAACAAGATCGGCACCTATGCACTCGCCCTCGCGGCGCAGGCGCATGGGGTTCCATTCTATGTGGCCGCGCCGAGGACTACCTTCGATTTCGACACGCCGAACGGCGACGCCATCCCGATCGAGGAGCGCACGGACGAGGAAGTCCGCGGATTTGGCGGGCAGCGCACCTCCCCGGAACTGGTCAGCATCTGGAACCCCGCGTTTGATGTGACGCCAGCCAGGCTCATTGCCGGGTACATCACGGATGCAGGCCTGCTCACGGTAGACCGGCTCGGGCAACTTCGTTCGTAATGCCTTCCATTCTCGCGCTCGATCAGGGCACGACCGGGTCGACCGCGCTCGTCATTGCGCACGATGGCCGGGTTCTCGGGCGCGGCTACCGCGAGTTCACCCAGTTTTTTCCCGAGCCTGGCTGGGTCGAGCACGATCCTGAGGAGATCTTTCGCGTCACCATCGAGGCAGGGCGGGAGGCCGTCGCCGCCGCTGGTGAGCGCCCCGCCGGAATTGGAATTACCAACCAGCGTGAGACGATCGTGCTCTGGGACCGTCGCACCCTCCAGCCAGTTGCGCCGGCCATCGTCTGGCAGGACCGGCGCACCTCCGAACGTTGCGCGGAGCTCCGCGCAGGCGGGCACGAGGCGTCGATTCGAGAACGCACCGGTCTCGTCCTCGACCCTTATTTCTCAGCGACCAAAATCGAGTGGCTCCTCCATCGTCTCGGCAAACACCCCAGCCTGGCCGTCGGCACCATTGATTCGTGGCTGATCGCCCGGATGAGCCGGGGATCCGCTCACGTCACTGACCACACCAATGCCTCACGCACACTGCTGTACAATCTCAAGACCAGGGAGTGGGATCCGGAGCTGCTCGAACTTTTCACCATTCCACCTGAAATCCTGCCTCGCATCGTGGCGTCGAGCGAGGTGATCGCGGAATGCGATCAGGAGTTTTTCGGGTCGACACTACCCATTGCCGGAATTGCCGGCGATCAGCAGGCCGCGCTCTTTGGCCAGGGGTGTGTCCGTGCGGGCATGGCGAAGAACACCTACGGCACCGGTGCTTTCCTGCTGGAACACACTGGAGATGAGCGTGCCCATTCCGCGAACGGGCTTCTTGCGACTATCGCATGCGGCCCCAGGGGTGAGCCGGCGTATGCTCTCGAAGGCAGTGTGTTCATCGCCGGCGCCGCTGTGCAATGGCTTCGGGATGGACTCGGGTTGATTGCATCGGCTGAAGAGACTGCGGCGCTCGCGAACAGTGTTCCCGATACCGGTGGAGTCAGCTTTGTTCCCGCTTTTGTGGGACTGGGGTCTCCGCATTGGGAAGCGGGCGCTCGTGGAACCATTACCGGCATAACGCGGGGCACCAGGCGAGCCCATCTGGTTCGTGCCGCACTCGAGTCCATGGCCTGGAGCAGCACGGACCTGGTTGCTGCGATGGCGGCAGATGCGAGTACCGCGATCAGCACGCTCCGGGTTGACGGCGGTGCCAGCGCCAACGACTGGCTGATGCAGTTCCAGGCGGACGTGCTGGGGATTCCCGTCGAGCGACCCGATATGGTGGAGACGACGGCGCTTGGCGCCGCCGGACTGGCGGGAATGGCGCTTGGAGTGTGGACATCCACCGAGGAGTTTCTTGCCGGCCGGAACTTTACGGTGTTCGAGCCGAACATGGCTGCGTCCACTCGGGCGCACCTTCGCCGGGAATGGGATCGCGCCGTATCTGCTTCGCTGGTGTGGGCACGGCACTCAGAAAGCGAGGACCTGGAGAAGATATAGGCCCGACGCCGTGGTGCTGGACGAGACGGTGACGTGCTGTAAGTTACGGCCAGTGATCCATCAGGTTTTCGACGGCGCTCTAGTGTTCGCTGGAAGCCGGTGCCCTTTCATCGCGAGGTTTTCCGATGCAGGCGACCCAGGTTCGGCAGAAAGACAGCGTGTTCTATTTTGCGGCGTATCCGGCGGGCGAACTGCTCCAGCGGGTTCGCTTCATCAGCCGTTTCTACGGAGAAGGTGAACAGATCGCGCCGGAAGAGATAGCCGAAGATGATGATATCGCGCGCTTCATCTCGAAAATCGAACATTCCGAGGAAGCGTTCCAGCGCGCGCTCTCCAAAGCCAAGGTCAAGGCCATCAAGAATTTCTATGAGACGGCGGTAAGCCAGCCGCCGATTCCCGGCACGGTCCTCCTGTTCACTGCTGAACGCCTTCGTTTCACGCCGCAGTCCGGTAACAACGGCATACTTCAGCAGCCTTCCGGAGGATACCTGATCATTGACGGCCAGCACCGGCTGGCGGCGCTGCAGTTCTATCAGAACGAACGCCCTGAAGAGGCTGAGTCCCTTCATGTGCCCTGCATCATTTTCGATGGCAAGAGTGAAGATTTTGCCACCGAAATGTTTGTCATTATCAACAGCACTCCCACCAGGATCAACAAGAGCCATCTGGTCGATCTTTATGAAAAGGTGTCCTGGGCGGACCCGGATAAGAAGTTTTCGGCTCGCGTCGTGGAGCTTCTCTATAAGGAAGGGGACAGTCCGCTCCGATATCGTATCAACCGGCTCGGCGGAAGGAGCCGCCAGGAAAAGTGGATCCTGCAGGCGGAGCTGTTCAACGAGATTCATCGGTGGGTTCACACGGACTGGCGATCCATCGAACGGACCGGGACGGATCGGCGCCACATCGAGCGATTCTATCGCGTCATTCGCGACTTCTTCAAGGCCGCCGAAAGCGCGTGGGGCGACAGCTGGGGAAACGCCAGCTATTTCGTCACTAACTCTGTCACTCTCAAAGCGATGGTCCGGGTCGCGGCCGATCTCTCGGCTGAGGAGGATCTCGAGGAGGGACGAGTCAAGCGCTGGGCTCAGCGTCTCGCACCGTGGTCAGAGCTCAAGAGGAATTTTCGAGCTGAGGGGTTCTACGAACGGTTTCCGGCGAAGGGACAGGTGGAACGCGTGTCGCGGATCCATCGTGAACTGGCCCGCGCCGCGGGCATCGAGCTGCGCAGCCGCAAGCGTAAGTAGGGACGGCTGTGGAGCTATTCAGGCGATCCACACGATTTCTTCAGAGATTGCTGGTTATTCTTTAGCCTATCCTCCCATCCGGGATCTGAATTCATGACGACACCTGCTCTGAAGTGCCCTTCCTGCGGCGCTTCTGCGACGGGCGATTTCTGCAACAACTGCGGAACTCCCCTGGGGAGCAGAAGCTGCCCGTCGTGTTCCAGTCCGGTGCCGCCCAGTTCCCGGTTCTGCGCAAAATGCGGAATGGCAGTTTCCGGTGGTGCTGTTGCACGAAATGCTGGCAGTCAGCGAACACCGTGGGTCATTGCAGCCGTCGCGGGGGCATGCATCCTCGGCCTGCTGCTGGTGGTCCTGGCCAAACGGGAACCACAAGCCCAGACCGCGAGCGCTGGAGAAGCTCCATTTGCATCGTCCGGCGCGGGCACTCCTCCGGACATTTCCAACATGAGTCCGCGGGAGCGTTTCGACCGGCTGTATAACAAGGTCATGGCGGCGGCAGAGTCGGGAGACATGGCGACCGTCAACCAGTTCACACCCATGGCCGTATTGGCATATGGTCAGCTCGATACCATAGACACGGATGCGCGTTTTCACCTGGCGCTTCTGAGTCTCCATACCGGTGACCCCAAGGCAGTCGAGGCCCTGGCCGATACCATTCTGCAACAAACTCCGGGTCACCTGTTTGCCTTCATGATCCGGGGTGCGGCGGCCCGGTTCGCCAAGGATGACGCGGGGCTTAAGCAGGCGTATACCGACTTTCTCAACCACTACGACGCAGAAATGAAGGCCGGGCGTCCGGAGTACACCGATCACAAGCGTTCGGTCGACGACTTCCATACCCATGCGGCGGAGGCGAAGACCTGAGCCGTTCGACTCTGCAAGCCGTGCCGCAAACAGGCACACGAAGGTAGATTTGGGACCATCTCGCGCCGGAGTACGTATGAAACCTGGGCATAAATTCCTCATCGGGGCCGTCCTTATCGTAAGTGCAGTGACTTACATGATTTACGAGGGCGTCAAACAGACGGGTACCTACTTTTTTACTCCCACGGAGCTGGCAGCTCGAACGGCGGGCGATCCGAGTTTCCATAACGTGGGTGTCAAAATGGGCGCCAAGGTGGTCCCCGGAACGATTCGGCGGAATACCGCAACCCAGACCATCGACTTCCGTGTCACCGATGGGTCGCGGACCTACCCGGTGACCTACCGCGGCCTCGCTCCAGATACCTTCACCGATACACAGGACAACATTGAAGTCGTCGTCGAGGGCCGCCTCGGCACCGACGGAGTCTTCCACGCGACCACTCTGCTCGCCAAGTGCGGCTCCAAGTACGAAGCCAAGTATCAGGAATCGGAGAAGAAGGTCTAGGGCCGATCACGATGACATTGCTCGGAAGTTTCGCCCTCTGGGTCACCTGGCTCATCGGCGTCTGGGCCGCTGTTGCCGGGTTTTCCGGCCGGTGGCGCGGACGATCCGATCTGACGCAGTCGGTCATCCGGTCGAGCTATGCGATGTTTGGACTCCTCCTGGTTGCCTCGCTCTGCCTGTGGAAGGGATTGCTCAGCCACGATTTCAATATTGAGTATGTCGCCTCCTACACGTCGAGCAATCTCCCCACGTACTACGTCGTCGCCGCGTTCTGGGCCGGCCAGAAAGGTTCGCTCCTCTTCTGGGCTCTCATGCTGTCGATGTTCGCAGCCGTCGCGCAGCTTACCACATCCCGGCGTTACGCCGACCTGCTGCCGTACGTCGCCGCGGTCACCGCGACGATCATCGTTTTCTTCCTGAGCGCGATGTTGCTGGGTCATGAGAATCCGTTCGAGCGGCTGCCGTTTACGCCCGCCGATGGAAACGGGCTCAATCCCCAGCTGCAGAACGTGGCGATGACCATTCATCCCCCGACGCTCTATCTCGGCTATATCAGTATTTCGATCCCGTTCGCATTCGGGATCGCCGCGCTGATCTCTCGCCGGCTGGACACGGGCTGGCTGCATGCCATCCGCAAGTGGACGCTGGTCTCCTGGTTCTTTCTTTCGTGCGGTATCACGCTGGGTATGTGGTGGGCCTACGTCGAGCTGGGATGGGGCGGGTACTGGGCGTGGGATCCGGTCGAGAATGCCAGCCTTCTTCCCTGGCTCACGATGACTGCCTTTCTCCACTCGGTCATGATCCAGGAGAAGCGGGGGATGCTTCGCCGCTGGAATATGGCCCTGGTGATCGGAAGCTTCCTCCTGAGTATTTTCGGCACCTTCATCACCCGCTCGGGCATCATCGCCAGCGTGCATAGCTTCGCCCAGTCGAACGTGGGTTATTTTTTCCTTGTCTTCCTGGTGCTTTCCGCAATTGCCTCATTCACGCTGCTCTACACCCGCTGGCCCCTGCTCAAGGCGGAGGTACAGCTCGAATCGATGCTCAGCCGCGAAGCGGCGTTTCTGTTCAACAACCTGATGCTGGTCGGTATCGCCTTCTCGGTGCTCTGGGGCACGCTGTTTCCTATCCTGAGCGAGTGGATTCGCGGCGAAAAGATCACGGTGGGTCCGCCATTCTTCAACAAGGTGAATATCCCGCTTGGGATTCTTCTCCTCGCGCTCACCGGTATCGGTCCGCTGATCGCCTGGCGCAAAGCCTCGGCGGCAAATCTCCGCCGGCAGTTTTTGCTCCCGGTTTCCCTCGGCCTGATCGTGGGCGTTGGCATGCTGGCCATCGGGATCCGCGATTTCTACGTGCTGATTTCGCTTGCGCTGACCGGATTCGTACTCGGCACCCTGACGCAGGAGTTTTATCGGGGAACCCGGGCGCGGCACAACATGTACGGTGAATCGCTGCCCTTTGCGCTCATGCATCTGATCGGGCGCAACCGCCGACGGTACGGTGGTTACATCGTGCATCTCGGAATCCTCTGCTACTTTGTCGCGTTCTGCGGCTACGCATTCAAGTCGGACAAGGAAGCCACCCTCAAACCCGGCGACACCGTGCAGGTCAGGAGTCCGTTCGGCCACACCTACACGCTGACGCATATGGGTGTTTCCCAGTACGAAGCATTGAACCGGGTGGTCTCGGCCGCGACGCTCGACGTGGTTCGGGACGGCAAGAAGCTTGGGCTCATGAAATCGGAGAAGCGCCAGCATTTTTCGGAGTCAAGTCCCGGCGTGCGCCGAAACACTTTCGAGCCGTCGACCGAAGTCGCCATTCGCAGCGACCTCCGTGAAGACCTGTATATCGTGTATGCCGGTTCGGTCGACGGCACTGAAGAAGCTGTATACCGGATCACCATCATTCCACTGGTGTGGTGGCTCTGGTTCGGCGGTGGCGTGCTCGCGATGGGCGGGCTGATCACGATGTGGCCTGGTGGGCCAACGGCGCGGAGTTCCCGCCCGGCCGAAGCAGGGTACGGTGTGACGCTGGCGGGTTCCGAAGTGGGAGCGTCCCGTGGTTAATCCGCATATTAGCCGGCGGGTGTGGTTACGATCTGCCGGGCTTCTCGCCGCCGGTGGATTATTCAGCGGCCCGAATGCCGGGATATCCGCGCAGCAGGACTCGTTATCGGGCGAGGGTGCCACCGGCACGCTTCGCGATCCTTACTCGGTGGGTCGCCCTCGCGACCGCGCAACGGACGCCGACAATGACGAGACCATCAAGAACATCGAGCATAAGCTCAAATGCTCCTGCGGTTGCAACCTCGATATTTTCACCTGCCGCACGACCGATTTCACCTGCACGATTTCCCCGCGGCTGCACCAACAGGTCGTCGGGCTGTACCGGGGAGGGTCATCGGAAGAGCAGATCCTTCAGCAGTTCGTTGATGAGTACGGTGAGCAGGCGCTCATGGCGCCCAGACCCGAGGGATTCAACATCGTAGGATATGTGGTTCCCGGCATCGTCATCGCCATCATAGGGACGTCTCTCGCCTGGTACCTGGGTCGTCGCCGCCAGGTGGTGAGAGCCACCGAAACAGCCTCCGGCGAACAGCAGGCGCAGGTGGTGAGCGCTACTCCGGAAGAACTTGCGCGGATTCGCTCCGACATCACGCGGGACGATTAAGCCGACCCGCCGAATGCCGGCACCGGGCCGCTGTCTGCCGAATTCCTGATGATCAACCCTTGGAGAGATAAAATGTTGATGCGATACCTGCGAGCCTTTGGTGTTCTCAGCCTTACTGGCGTCGTCCTTGCCGGCGCTGCCGCCGCACAGAGTGACTCAGAGTACCACGTTTTGCGGCGGGTAAGGATCGGTGGAGAAGGCGGGTGGGATTACCTCGCCGCCGATACGGCCGCACGCAGGCTGTACGTCTCCCACAGCACCCACGTGGTGGTGCTTGATCTCGATAGTCTCAACGTTGTTGGTGACATCCCCAATACACCCGGTGTCCACGGGATAGCGCTTGCCCCGGGCCTCGGTCGCGGATTCACCAGCAACGGACGGGATACCAGCGTCACCATCTTCGATCTCAAGACCCTCGCCACTATCGCGAATGTCAAGGTGACCGGTGCTGGTCCGGATGCTATCACGTTTGATGCGCCAAGCGGGCATGTTTTCACGTTTAATGGTCGGGGACACAATGCCACCGTCCTCGATGCTGCCAGCGGTGCTGTTGTCGGAACGATTGAGCTGGGAGGAAAACCGGAGTTTGCCGTGACTGACGGCACCGGTCGGCTCTTTGTGAATCTTGAGGACCGGAGCAGTCTCGTTGCGATCGACACCCGCGCGATGAAGGTGACCGACACTTGGTCATTAACCCCCTGCGAATCGCCATCCGGGCTCGCGATTGACCGGGCCCATCATCGGTTGTTCTCCGGTTGTGACAACCAGCTGATGGCGGTGGTCAATCTCGACAACGGGCGTGTCGTGGCCACCCCCGTCATCGGTGAAGGCGTCGACGCCAATCGGTTCGATCCGGCCAGCCAGCTTGCGTTCAGCTCCAACGGGGAGGGCACCCTTACGATCGTTCGGGAGATTTCAGCTGACAGCTTCGCGGTGGTCGCGAATGTCGCCACCCAGCGCGGGGCGAGAACAATGGAGCTGGACGGTAGAACTGGAAGAGTGTTTCTACCCACTGCCGAATACGGAGAAACACCGCCGGCAACGGCCGAACAGCCACGGCCGCGTGCCCCTATGGTGCCGGACAGCTTTACGCTGCTCGTCGTGGGCCGTTAATGGAAGGAACGAGAGGCGCTCGGCGTTCGACGTGGAGATTTGAATGATCCTGGAAGTCGTGGCGGCCATCATCGTCGGGGCGTTTGCCCTGGGCGTCGTGCTGGAGCCGTTGCTGCGCGGCTCGTCGCAGGGCGTCGATCTCGGCGGCGATGCGGTTGATCCGGAAGACACTCCTCGAGGAATGGCGCTTGCCGCGCTGAAGGAAATCGAATTTGATCGCGTAACGGGCAAGCTTTCCGACAACGATTACCAGTCCCTCACGACCGAGTATACGGCAAAGGCACTTGAGGCCACGAGGGCTGAGGAGCGTGAAGCCGTTAGGGTGAGCCTCGAGGAGCCTGCCGGGGCAGGAACCCCCGAGGCTGTTGAGGCGCTTATTGACGCCAAGGTTCTTGCGATCCGGGCGGGTTCGGCTGGGGCCAGCAGCCTGCCAGGATGTCCTGTTCACGGACCGCGACCTGAAGCCGATGCCATCTTCTGCTCGGCCTGCGGGGTACGTCTTCCGACCGGTGCTGTCTGTGCCGGATGCCGTGCGCCCGTTTCACCCGATAGTCACTTCTGCGAAGTGTGCGGACGCAGAGTCGCCGCCTGACCCAGTCATAATGATGGGCTTTTGTTGAAAAACTGCCGGCGAAGGCGAATGTTTCCGCTGGAACTGGTTTCGCTTCGCTGTTGCCTGGCCGGCAGTCTTTGACCTCCTTGCATGCCTCCTGCTCAGATTCCTACCCTCGCGCCAATACCGAATCGCTGTCTGACTCCCTGTGCGCGTTCGAAGGTGGAGGGCAGGTCATTCTCATCAAACACGGATCCGGTGATCACAGCCTCCCATCGCACCGCCAAGTTGAGTCTTGGCGTTAATGGTGCCTCCAGGGACAACGCTCCCAGCCCGCCTAGCGCCGTGCGCCGGTTATCTCCATCAGGACTCCATCGATCGATCGCCATCCCGCCATGGAGGCGAAGCTGACCTCCGCCAACATGGAAAATGGTTGCTGACAATTCCGGGGTCACTTCCAACAGTGTCAGGGCATTCTTGATCCCGGCGATCACCTGGTCGTCTTCGAAGACCACGCCAGTGGAGGCGTAGAGGACTCCTACCGAAAGACGAAGCCTCCTGCTACTGCGATCGAACCGGATACCCCATGTGCTGGCCCCGTCGGGATGTCCCGAGAGGGTCTCGTCGGAAATAGAGCGGGCATTGCCGCTGAACCGGGCGCTCCCGATTTCCGGAGTGATACCCCACGAGTCCTGCGCGAGGAGCGGTTGGCTTGAGAACGAAATTGCGAGAACAAGAAGAGCAGCTCGATGGCGCATGGCACCCTCCAGGGGCGAATGAGTGGATCCCTAATGAGACCGTTTGTGCGGCCCTACTTCATTACCAGCTTGAGCCATCCATTGGTCACGTTGTGGTCGCCTTTGACAATCCAGTTGGCTCCGCTCACGTACTGGCCTACCACCGAGTCCTCAATGGCATCGCCGACCATTTCGTCATTGGTCTTGATGAGCTGGGCCAGCTTCTGCAGCAGCTTCTGATAGGAGCGGGCTTTCTGGAGGACGTGCCCGATCCCGCTGCGGGTTGTATCGCGCCCACCGGTAAAGCTGTTGTAGACCGTATCGACGGTTGCGAGGATCTGCTCGAACGTACCGGTGCCGCTCCGGATGTCACACGCCGTGTCATCATCCTCCACCAGGAAGATCCGGATGCTTTGTCCCGGATGCTGCAGCTTGTAGCTGTCCAGCTGGCTTTGGCTGAAGAGCAGGACGCTGCCCGTCCAGTCCTTGGTGTTCTGGTCATAGGTGTAAGGACCGCCAGCGTGCTCACCGGCGCACTGGTAACTCTTGAGGGAGTCTGTCTGCCCCGACTGACCAAGAATGTGTACTTCAAACTCGGGGTCACCCTTCAACCAAGATTCAAATAGTTGTGTGACATGGGCATAGGTCATATACAGACCGGGGGCGGGGGGGCCTCCCGACGGGCCACCTCCCGAACCGCCGCCGCCCGGGCCGCCACCTGTCGGCGGGCAGGTATTGATATCGCAGGTCGCGCCAGCCGGGCGGCTGAAGTCGGTTTCACTGGGCACGAGTGCGAGGACCGTTTCCAGGGGCGGGCTCCCGGCATCGAGGGTGAAGCGCCGTCCCCTTGTGTCGAACCCGATTGGCGCGTCGTGATCCCCCTGGGCGGTGGCGACCATAAGGTCTTCCTCACCCTTCCACCGGGCCCGATGTGCGGGCACCGGCACGTAGAGCTCGAGCGCTCCCGCGTTCGCCGCATCCTCCTGGATCTCGCTCCTCGTCCGTCCGCTCAATCGCGAGAGGTCTTGCAGGACGGACTGGTTGGCTCCGGCGAGAAGCCCCTGGAAGTCAATTTTGTGCTCCCGAAACCGGGAGGCTTCCAGCCGTGCGTGAACCTGGTGCCGGAAGCCGGAGTCGTGCAAGGCGAGCGCAAGTGTGCGGGCCAGCCGTTGCAGCCGTTCTTCCTGGACGATGCTCGAGTGGAAAATGTCCGTCGGGTCTGTCGTTGGCGCACTGGGGGCCGGACGATCCGTCGTGCACCCGAATGCCATACCGGCGAGCAACACTGTCGTAAGCCACATTTTGTAAGACATCGAACCCTCCTCGCTTGGGAAATGCGCTGGCGGCCAAGCACAGGGGAGTCAAGGTAGGGCTGGGTATTTGGATCGTGGGTCTCGGAAAAACGCGGTCCCAATCCGGAAAATGCACAGGTGCGAAGCGGTAAGCGGTAAGCGG
>JBDTQP010000033.1:0-18304 GCA_039932125.1 Gemmatimonadota bacterium | reverse complement strand
ACAGCGCCCTCTATCTCTTCGCGACTGCCCGGGTCAAGGCGGATTCCTTCCAGCTTCTCGGCAGTCCGCCAAACCTTGGGAAAGGCGCGAGCATCTCCCGAGCGCTCGGCCTGGTCACCGGGTTCTACAGCCGAAACCTCTTCGCCGACAGCGCGCGGTTTCATCGCGTCATGGACATCGTGTCGGTCTCGATAGAGATCGCCACCGATCAGCTCCCGGTCGTACTGGGGAGATCGCGTCCCGCCGCGACGCCTTTTCTGCTGTGGTACTCCTACGCGTGGATCGGCGCATTCTTTCAGCCGGTCACCACCGCCCAGACGGTGGCTCATCTTCTGCCGCGCGAGAGTGCGCCAACCGATTCGGTGCTGGCCATCGCGGAGAAGCTATACACCTATTCGCTCTGGAGAGAACACGAGGGGAAACGCTTTCCCGTATGGGAATACGAGTTCACCTGGACCTCGGGGGGAATCACCGTCACCTCACCCTGGATCTCTGCCATGGCGCAGGGGCTGGTGATGTCGGTGTTCACCGAATGCTATCGACGGACCGGCGATCCCCTCTGGCGGGCGAGGGCCTTCGAGGTCTTCAACTCATTTACGACCAGCTGGTCTGACGGCGGGGTCCGCCTGGACGATACGACCCATGGGTACTGGTGGGAGGAATTTCACCCGGTCGTAAAAGTATGGAATGGATCGGTCCAGGCTCTGATCGATGTGGGCTTCCTGGCGAGCGTCACGGGTGATCTGGAAGTGCAGCGGATGTTCGAGCGGGGCATGGAGTCGATCAAATACTACACGCATGAATATGACACGGGCACCTGGACGCTGTACTCCAAGACGCAGGGCTACAATTCTGTCGCGTATCACAACTTTCAGATCGCGCTGCTGGACAAGCTGGCCACACTCACCCCGGATCCGTGGGTCCAGGAAACGTCCGATCGGTGGCGGGCATACATACCGCCGGCAGGCGTTCACTGATACGGCTCGGACTCGGCCAATCGCTTGACGATCTTCCCGCTTCAGGCGAGTTTTGGGGACCGGCTCATTTCAGGAATGCCGGCTCTCCCCACAAACACACGAGATTCCGTGCTCCTTTCCGCTCCGCCTGCATTCCGCCAGCACCGCAATGACGCCTGAACGCATCACGCCAGAACGAGATCCGCGAACACCGGGCTGGTATCACGCCAGTCATCAGCTCCTCTCCGGCGCCCGGCGAAACTGGAAATCACTCCTCGTTTTCTCAGTGGTGGGCGGCGCACTCGCGATGGGAATCGTGCTGCTTATACCCCGCTCCTACATGGCGACCGCCGCATTTCAGGCCGAACAGCCGCCCCAGCCGATGCTCAACGGATCCCTTTCCGGAATCGCCGCGCAGTTCGGTGCGCTCCAGTTAAGCGGCGGCTCATTGCCGCAGTTCTATGGCGACCTGGTCACCTCCGATGCTGTCCTCGACCGGGTTGGCGGGGCGCAGTATCCCTGGAAAGGAGCCACGACGCCTCTCGCCACGATCTATGGTTACCAGGCCAAGGCGCCGGATATGCGCCGCTACCTCACGCGCCGGCGACTCAAGGCATCGATCGGTACGGTGGTGAACACCAGGACCGGTGTAGTAACCTTTCAGGTGGAGGCGAACTCCCCGGAGCTGGTCAAGGCGATTGCGGAAACCACGATGGTCGAGCTCAACACGGCCAATGTCGTACTGCGCAAGGCGCGCGCGAGTGCCGAATCCGATTTCGCGGCGAACCGGGCGGAGATCGCGCGACAGGAGCTGACCAGTGCGGAGAATGACCTCACCGGTTTCTATCAGCGTAACCGGACGATCAGCGCCTCACCGGCACTGCAGACGACGGAGAGCCGTCTGCGCCGCCAGGTGGACATGGCGCAGACGATTTATACCCAGCTGCGGTTGCAGCAGGAGCAGGCCGCAACCCAGGCGGTCCGCAACACACCAACGCTGACTGTTATCGACCCGCCGCTGCTACCGGTGCGGCCCTCGAAGCCCAAGCGCCGGCTGGTTGTGCTCGCGGGAATTGTGGCGGGACTGGCGATTGGACTCCTGCGGCAGATGAACCAGGAGCCGGAGACGGGCAAGCCGAGGCTCGCGAGCTCAGTAGCCGCTTAGCGCTGGCTCGGCGACGGGGACCTCGACCGGAATCTCCTCCCTGGCGCCATGGAAATCAGGCTCGACCGTGAGGAGTGCGAGCATGCCGTTCAGCTCGAAGAGAATTGCCGTATTCAGGCTCAGCTCGGTCGTCCCCAGCGTGAGGAAAATCTCCGCCATCAAACCGGCCACCACCGCAAACCCCGCCGCCGCTCGATTGTACTGCAGTCGCCTCGCTAATCGCAGCGTCCACCAGCAGAGCAGCACTCCATACATCGTATAAGCTATCACGCCCAGGATACCCGCTTCGAAAAAGAAGCGGACGAAATCATCGTGGGCGTTAAACGGCAGCCCGCTATCCTGGCTCACCAGCGGATTGAGCACCGTGGTCATACCGGCCCCGTGCCCGGCGATCGCGTGCTCCCGGCCCAGCGAGATCAGCGTGCCCCAGTTGATCAGGCGCCAGGTAAATGAATTCTCCGACTGGCCCTCGCGCGCCGCCTCGATGACCTGAGTGCTGATCGAAATATTGGCAAACCGTTGACGCACCATAGGCAGCACAATCATCCAGCAGAAAAGAAGGACCGCGAGAAAGCTCAGGGCCAGCCGCTGAATTGCTCGCCAGCCGAGATAGCGGAGCTGCAGCAATGGAAGCGCAACCAGTCCGGCGATGAGTGTGAATAACGCCGTTCTGCTGTAGGTGAGCGCGATGAGCAGCGTAAGTCCGACGCTGACGGCGAACAGGATGATCCGGGGCCAACCCCGGGTGCCGGTAAGCCGGCCGACCGAAAGCAGGACGAACGGAACCAGGTACTGGCCCAGCGAATTGGGATGCGAGAAGGTCCCCATGAGCCGATTAAATCCCTCGGTCTCCAGATACCCGGTGCCCGACACCAGCTGCCAAAGGGCAACGACGATCGGCGGAATAGTCCCGATGATCAGATAGTTCCATCCCCGGCGGAACCGGTCAGGATGATCCGCGGCCCACCACAACACTACCAGCAGGCCGGCGATGAGGCTCAGGATCCGCACCGCCTCGCGGATGCCTTCACCGGCGCCCACCGTGCCGTACCAGCGCACACCGGAATAGCAGGCCAGCGCGTAGCAGCCGATCAGCCAGAAATGAATGTTCCGGAGCCGGCGATCGACCCAGATGAACTCGCCTCGCTGCACGCGGCGGACCGCGAGGACCATTGCGAGAAGGAGAATACTGGCGCCGAAAATGACGGAAGGATTGAGAGCGAAGGGACCGAGGCCGAATCGCCGCTCGCTGAAGATGTCCAGGCTCGGCCGAACGGCGAGCACACCAACGCAGAGGATTTCGAGCGCCCGATCGGGAAATCTCCAAACCGCAAGGACGGCCACGACTGCTACGGGAAGCAGCGCAAAATCCGGCCAGACCGCCGTGAGGCCCGCTACAACGATCAGCGCTGCGCCCCAGGCGATCGAGCGCGCCGGGGAAGACATCGTCGTCACGCGAGCCGGAGACTGGTCAGGCATCGGCCCGGCATGCTATGCCTCTTCTGCCGAAGCTGGTGATGCGACCGTCGAGGGACGCAGCAGCAGACAGAGCACCAGGAGATACGACCATTCCGAAACGATATAGCCATAGCCAAACGCATAAAGCCCGGTTACAGGTAACAGTGCCACCGCCGTAAGAATACGAACCGAAACGCGTCCGACCGAAAGTGCCGCGAGCGTTCGATTCCTGGAGACGGCGAGATAGTGGCGTTCCACCATCAACGCCCCCATGGACCCGACGAAGCCGAGGGCGAGCAGCTGGAGAAGATCCGCCACTGTGCTCGCGTCGCTTCCCTGGAAACGGCCGTGCCGAAGGAGCAGGTTGACCAGCGGTTCCGCCAGCAGGACAAGCAGCCCGGCGGAAACGGCCGCCACCCCCATCGCCTTGAGAACGATGCCCAGAGTGCGCTTGCGGGATGGTCCGCTTCCGCTGGAAGCCACGTCGTTCGACCACCGCACCAGCATGAGCGGCGCCAGTGCACCGTCGAACAGCACGGCGGGGACAATCAGCAGACGAGTGGCGTATTCCAGGTGGGATACGGCACCTGCGCCGAGTCCCACAGCGAGGAGCCGTTCAATGACAGGTCCTGAATTTCCCGTCGCCCCGGCCAATACCTGCGCAGCGCCCGCATGCCCGAATCCACCCAACGCAACTGGGTCATTCTCCGTTTCAACTCTGCTCTGACGCTTGACCCGATAGCGCAGCCACAGGACTCGAAAGAGCTCTCCGACACTCAAGGCCACAGCAACCGCCTTGAGTCCCCCGCCAAACGGAACCGTCGCCATACCGAGCAACGCACCTCCGCCCCTCCACAGCATGGACCCGGTGGACTCGGCGATGCGCCCGGAGGAGATTAGGGCGCCGCCATACGCCGCCGCCGTGCTCCATAGCACAGTGAACGGCGTGAAACAAATCACGAATTGAAACACCGAGTGGCGCAGACCAGCAGCAGTTCCCCAGAGGAGAAGCGGGACAGCGACAAGCCACATTCCGACACAGGCCTGCGTCACCCGCCGGGCCGCGAGATCGGCGTAGGGTAACCCAGCGGAGCCGGTCCGCAGCCGTTCGCGTGACACGAACGGGATGATGGCAACCTCGATTCCCTGCGCGATGGTGCCGCCGACAAACACGGCGGCGCTATACGCCAGGAAATACGAATCGGTGAGCGGGCCGGCGCCAAAAAGGCTCGCAATAATGACGGGAATGAGAAAGCCGGGAAGGCGAGCAACGACACTCACCGAAGCCAGCCAGGCCGTCTGACGGACGGTGAACCTCATTCTGGCTGACAGGCGGTGGTGTAGATGTCGATCAGGCGGTTTGCCACCGACGAAGCGCGCAGGGATTCAGGAAGCAGAGAAACCCTGGCAGCCGGGCGGGATGCGATTATTTCCTGCACCGCGCTCGCCAGCGACGGCGGTTCGCGGGGGACGATACGACCCTGGTCGGGACGGGTCACAATCTGGGGGACATCACCCACCGGGACCGCGACGATCGGCAGGCCGCAGGAGAGTGCTTCCTTCACACAGTTAGGAGAACCTTCGAAGTCGGATGTCATCAACAGCACGTCTGCTGCCCGATAGAACCAGGGCATCTCCGACGCGGCCACCCGCTCCGCCACAAGCAGATGCGCATTCTCGCCCCGCCGGGCGAGCTCATCCCGCGTCGCCTCTGCCAGGTCGAAGCGCTTAGTTTTTTGTCCACCGCTGTTGACGAACCCAAGCACCAGCTGACCCGGATCGATTCCGAGCCGGGTGCGGGCTTCTTTCATTGAGCCCGGAGCGAACAGGGTATCGTCGACGCCGCTCCCGAGCACTACGCATCTTGACTGAAGCAACGGCCACATCCGGCCGCGCATGGCTTCACTCTGCAGCAGGATGCGGCGTGCCATCAATCCACATGCCTGCGTCGCGAGGATCCCAAGCCGGCTCTTCAACGTAATTTGCCCGTCGCCCCGAGACTCGCCATTGACGTCGTCACCATAGAGCGTGACGACGAAGCCAACCCCCATACCGGCGACAGCGATCTGGGTATAGCCATAATGCGCATGAATGACGTGGGGGCGATGCTCGCGAACCTGGCGGCGGATGCGCCGGCGCGATGCGAAATAGTCTCTCTCTCCCCGCGAGCCGGCTATTGGTTCCACGATGACATCAACCCCGGCGCGCACCAGCGATTCGGCCTGGCGCGCAACAAAAATGCCCGACTGGGGATGGGCTTCCGAGGGATACATGTTGCTGACGAACAGAACGCGGAGATCTTCTCGCTGGATCACGCGTCTCCTTCGGCCGGAATACCGCCCTCGAGAGACGTCCCACTGGCTCCCCGCAACCATGTCTCCAGGACATAGAGTGAAAGCAGCTGACGAGCACGAGGGCGCCCGGACCTGCTTTCCTGGAGGATACCGCACACTGCATCGCGATCGAGATGATGGGGAAGGCAGGCATTTTTTCCTGCGAGATAATGCTCCCCTTTCCGGTGGGCCCAGCGGGAGAGCCACTGGTCGACCGGCGTCGTAAAGCCAAGCTTCCGGCCGACTCTTCCCCCGAGTCCGGTAAGCGGCTGGCGCAAAGCCAGCGGGAGCATGGGCGTGACGGCCCTGCGGTAAAGCCACTTGCGCTCGCCGAACTGGGAAATCTTGTAGCGGGAGGGCATCGACTCGAGCCGCGCGAGGAAAGCAAGATCCAGAAAGGGAACCCGCAATTCAACCGATGACGCCATCGAGGTGTGATCGGCTACGAGCAGGAGATCGTCCGCCAGCGAGAGCCTGGTGTCGACCGCGAGAAGACTGTTGAGACTGTCCCCCTGGTCGTCCTCCGGGAGCCAGCGCCGGACCGGGTCGGCAAAGGCGTCTGGATCTATGTGGTGCCCCGTGATCGCAGCGACGTGATCCGGTGAAAACACGGAGAGAATTTCGGCAAAGCGGCGCGCGGGTTCAGGGTAGCGCACCAGTCGGCGCATGCGTTCCACCCGGTCGCTCGACGCCAGACCCGCTGGAATAGTGTCGAGCAGAAATCCGGCACGGCGCGCCAGATTATACCAGCGCTCGCCCGCATGCCGCGGATAACCGCCGAGCGGCTCATCCGCCCCCTGTCCGGTGAGGACAACCTTGTGCGTCTTCCCCACGGTGTGGCAGAGCATTCCCAGCAGCAGCGTTCCACTATTTGCGACCGGCTCGCCCATAGCGACAACCTGGTGCGGCCAGGCCGCCAGATATTCGGCTTCAGTAACCTGAGTTTCCGACAAGGGAACTCCGAGCGCATCAGCCGCTCGTCGAGCCGGCAGCAGCTCGTTGGTCTCATCCGCTCCGCACACCCCCACCGCGAACGCCTGCGGGGCGGTGGCAAGGTCGTCCCCCATGATTTTTGTCACGACGGAGGAATCAACACCGCCCGAGAGCAGGGTTCCCACCGGCACGTCCGACATGAGCTGGCGACGAACCGCGGAGGAGAGTCCTTCCCTGATCGCTTCTTCCCAGCCCGCCTCACTGGTCGGAATCGTCGCCGGACTGAAAGAAGCGCGAGAGCGGATGAACTCAGGCTCCGCCGGCAAGTGGTCCAGGTCGAGCCGGCAGAAATGAGACGGAGGGATCTTCCAGGTGTTTCGGTAGAACGTGCCGGGTGAGGGCACGAACCGATAGACGAGGAACTCGTCGATCGCCGCCTCACGGAAGGTGGTATCGATGAGACCGGCCTCCCTCGCCGCCGACAACTCACTGGAAAACCACCAGCCATCGGGGCCGCGTCCGACGTAGAGCGGCTTTACCCCGACCGGATCGCGGGCGAGCCAGACGGTGCCCGTTCCCTGTCGGCCATCATACAGAGCGAGGGCGTAAATCCCGTTGAGCCGGTTAAGCACCGCTGGTCCCCATTCCTCCCAGCCGTGCACGACCACTTCGGTATCTGCGGCCGTCTTGAAGTGATGGCCCTTTGCCTGCAGCTCGCGACGGATTTCCGTGTGGTTGTAAATCTCGCCATTGTAGCTCACCCAGACGGTTCCATCCTCGTTGCTCATCGGTTGAGCACCGTTCGTCAGGTCCACGATACTGAGCCGCCGATGGCCCAATCCAGCCGACCGCCCGGCAAAGTAGCAAAATCCATCGCCATCTGGTCCGCGATGGGAGAGGCCGGACGTGAGTCGTCCCAGCACCGCAGTCACATCGGTGCCCGGCCGTCCGATCACGCCACAGACGCCGCACATCAGCGCATTTCCTCGATTGTGCCGCGTACCCCTTGATTCATGACCCCGGTCCCCCACCTTTCAGCTTCGATAGATTGACCTCTCAAGCGCGGGAAAGGTAACAACTTGCCAGCCTCTCGCCGCCCGTTTGACATCGTCCACCTTGCCCAGACCACTTTTCCGGAAGATCCTCGCCCCCGGCGGGAAGCGATGATTGCCGCCGAGACAGGTGCCCGGGTTGTCATCGTGGTGATTGGAGGGGGAAGGGACGCGCGAAGGGTCAGCCGGTACGGTCGCATCGCTGTCGTTAGACTGGAGGGCGAGCGACGGCGCGGATCTGCCGTTGGCTATGTGGGGGAGTACATCGATTTTCTCCTGCGAGCCTGGGCGCTTATCCGTCACGACCCTCGCTTTCAGTCAGCCCGGATCTTTCACGTTCATACGTTACCGGATTTTCTGGTCGGCGCCACGAGAAACGCCCGGAAGCGTGGTGCGCGGGTGATTCTCGATCTCCACGAAATCTTTCCCGAGTTCACCGCATCGAAATTTCCAGGATGGAAAGGCCGGATTGGAAGGCGGGTTGCGCTGTGGCTCGAGCGGTGGTCCCGGCGCCAGGCCGATGTCGTGGTAACGGTTAACCGGGCAGTGGAATCGGAACTCCGGTCCCGACCTGCCCGGTCTCACGAACGCATCGCCGTAGTGCATAACTTTGCGGATCCGGCAGAGTTCGGTCCCCAGCGACTGACGACCGGAATGATCCAGAACCCCGTTCGTCTGGTATATCACGGCACGCTGACGCCGCTCTATGGGCTCGACCTGGCTATCACGGCTGTGGCCCGCGCGCGCGAGAGTGGTATCGACGTTTCCCTCGATCTCTTTGGCTCTGGTCCTTCCGCATCATCACTCGCTGACCTGATTACCCGACTTGGCCTGCACGACCGGGTCCAGCTTCGGGGCATCGTTCCCCACCATGTCCTCCGTGACCTGCTGCCGGCGTATGATGCGGGACTCGTCCCTACCCGGCTCGACGTGATGACCCGATTCTCCCTCTCAACGAAGCTGCTGGAATACATTCACCTGGGTTTGCCCGTCATCATCCCTGCTATTCCCACGTACCTGGACTACTTCCCGCCAGCCTGCGCCTGGTATTTCGAGCCGAACTCGGCCACCGCCATGGCCAGGGCGATCACCGAGTTCGTGGGCGCAGAACCAGGAGAGCGGGTACAGCGGGCTGCCGCCGCCCAGGCCGCCAGCGCGGCGCAGCTTGATCCGGAGCTGGACGCCGCCGTGCTGAAAGGATTGTACGAGGAGATGCTGGGCTTAGGAGAACCGGCTTAGAGGTAAAACGTCTTTATGGCGTCCGCGACACGATCGATCTGCTGGTCGCTGAGCTCAGGAAACATCGGCAGACTGAGAATGTCGTGCGCGGCACGCTCGGTCACTGGAAAGGCGCCGGTACTCAAGCCGAGATGGGCGTACGCCTTCTGCAGATGAAGTGGCAGCGGATAGTGAAGCCCGGTGCCGATTCCGTTCTTCGCGAGATGCTGCTGCAGCTCATCTCTTCGCTCGGCTCGAATCACGAACAGGTGATAAACGTGTCTCGCGTAGGCT
Organism: Gemmatimonadota bacterium; assembly: GCA_039932125.1. GTDB lineage: Bacteria > Gemmatimonadota > Gemmatimonadetes > Gemmatimonadales > GWC2-71-9 > DASYPP01. Next base: position 8,895 of record JBDTQP010000033.1, on the reverse strand, counting down.
TCTTCCTGCGGCAGCCGGATATTGGGAATGTCCGCCAGCGCCCGGGAGTACTTTGCTGCGGCCCGGCGACGACCGTCGTTCCACTGCTCCAGATGCCGAAGTTTGACTCGAAGAAACCCGGCCTGGATTGCGTGGAGCCGTCCGTTGTACCCCTCGATATCATGGAAGTATTTGCGGCTCTGGCCATGCTCGCGTAACTGGCGCACGGTTTCCAGCAAGTCCGCATTCTCACCGGTGACGGCACCCCCCTCTCCGCATGATCCCAGGTTCTTCCCGGGATAAAAACTCCAGGCGGCCAGCGCACCGATGGAGCCGACAGGACGGCCCTTATACCGCGCACCATGCGCCTGCGCGGCGTCTTCAACCACCCAGAGTCCCCGGCGCAGGGCGATCTCCATGATTGGATCCAGGTCGCAGGGCTGGCCATACAGGTGGACGGGAACGATGCCCACGGTGCGGGGAGTAATGGCCTGCTCGAGCAGCGCCGGATCCATCGTCAGACTCTGTTCGGAGACATCGACGAAACGCAGCGTCGCCCCCGCCTGACTGAGTGCCTCAGTCGTGGCGATGAATGTATTGGGGACCGTGATGACTTCATCGCCAGGCTTGACGCCCAGCGCCTGGTAGGCAAATCGCAAGGCGTCGGTGCCACTGTTCACCGCAAGGCAATGGGAAGCACCGGCGAAGGTCGCAAACTCCCGCTCGAATGCCTCGACCTCGGGTCCCCCGACAAATGCGGCGTTGTGGACGCATCGGCGGAAAACAGCGACCAGCTCATCTTCGAGCCGCCGGTGGCTGCTGACCAGGTCGAGGAAAGGCACCGCTCCTGGGGATGCGACGGCCGCTGAATTCATGGTATGTCCGGAAGAAGGAGTGGCGCAGGCCGGATCCTCACGGCATCAGCACCTGGGTCGTGCCGAGAAAACGGGGCTGGCCGTCGTCCCACCGAATGAAGGCGAGAACACTATCGACCAGCGCGCTGTAGTAGATGTTGGTGCTTGAATCGCCCATGAGTTCACCCTCGAGTTGCCACGTCACCCGATCGGTGCTGACGGCAGAGTACAACCGGCTCCGCCCCCCTGACTGGTTCAGGTTGTCTCCGGTAAAGATCATCCGGAACACGCCGGGCACGTACTCGCGAATGGTCGGGCTGTACACCGATCGTTGCGCCGATGGTCCGACCATCGCCGTCGTGATCAGCGGCCCATCATAGGTCCAGTGCAGCTGATCGTTCGAGCGGTGTTCAACAATTTCAAACTTGTTGCCCGACGGCGTCAGCGGCTCATAGGTACCAGAAATCATGCGCCACGTCCCCGGCGACACTTCGTCCACTACCATGCCCTCGCCCGAGGGCCAGGGCACCGGGCCGGGAGCGGCGGGGGGAAACGGTGACCCGTTGCTCACCCGGACGCCGGGTTCACGAGTCCAGTGCACCTGGTCGGTAGAAGTTGCCGAGAAGACCTGCCACCCGTAACAGGTGAAACCACCCGAGGAGTAGAACATGCGCCAGCCAGCTGCGTCCGACCGCGGTGCGATAGCAATGTTTTCGATCCCATCGCCTTCCGGACTGCAGGGTGCCGTGTCGCGCGCGAGCGCGATGCCCTGAAATTTGAATGTGGCACCTTCATCGGATGAGGTCAGACGGTACAGGTCTCCCCGAAGACCGGTGGGCGCACCCAGCGTGGCAAAGTATCCCCCGAAATAAAGATCAAGATCACCCGCCGGATTTCGGACCAGCGATGGTGCCCACGGAACAATTTTCGGCGGCAGGCTATCGACCGCGATGGGATGGCCCAGCGGCGATGTGACTTGGGGGGGAAGGGCGAGGACATAGGGAACCCGGCGCAGCAACGTATCGGTCTGGACAATCAGCGTATCAAACCCGGAATGAACGGCTGCCAGCATGTCGCACTGGTTCCCGGTCAGCGTCCCATGCGCGGAGACAGCGGCGACCGAGTCCAGGATAAATCCGTTACGATCGTGGGCGACGCAGGATACCGGGAACGGTTGCGAGGAACTGAGCAGAACGATTGCCGGAGAATCGATCGTCACCGTGAGGTTTACCGCCCGCTGCGTCACGACGAACGTCAGCGAATCCCTGAGCCCTTGCGCCTCAGCCACCTCGATGATTCCCGAGCCATTGCCGACCGACGAGACCAGGCCCGTCGCCTGGACCATAGCGACGGCCGGGTCGCTGGTTGTAAAGGCGAAGGTGGCTCCCTCAACAGGAACATCGAGGCTGTCTAAAGCCGATGCATTGAGGAGCAGGCTATCACCCAGCGCATCGAACACGAGCTGGTGGGTTGGCAGAATCTCCAGCCTCGCAGTCACCTGTTTTACGATGACGTTGACTTCGGTGGACAATGTTCCGAGCGAAATTTTCAGGATGGTACCACCATTGTCGTGTCCGAGGACTCGGACGGCGGAGTCGGATGCGGACCCCGGGACAATCGTCGCCAGAGACGGATCGGTCAGCGTGAAATCCGGGATGCTGTCTCTGACGGGCACTCCATCACCCCCGAGAATCGAGAAGGGAATCTCGATCACCTGACCCAGCGCATGAAACGAGAGAGTATCGACCGAAGTAATGGTCGATGGCAACTGATATACCCGGACGGGAAGTGAATCGCTGGCGGCCTCAGCGACCACGCGGGCCCAGCCGAGTCCGCGATGAAATGACATCACCACGCCGGCAGGATCGACGGTGAAGAGCGATGAGTCGGAGGTTGAAAATTGCAGGGTGAGGGGACGAAAGATATTGCCGTACGGATCGACGGCGGAGACGACGAGTGTACTTCGGCTGAAGAGACGCACGGCCAATGAATCCGCGAGGACCAGCCGGGCGATCCGATCCGGAACGGGGACAATCTCGACCCGACCAACGCCTACGCGAAAGGTTTCGATGACTCTGGCTTCGAGACGATACGCTACGGAAGCATTGGTGCCGATCACCCAGCGTGCCACCGCCAGGCCGTTCATATCGGTATGCGGATCGCGCGTGAGCAGCCGGGCACCGGCACCTTCCAGTGCCCACCCGACCTTGACACCTTGCACGATGGAGCCGGCGGCATCGACAACCCGGAATGACACCAGGACCGTGTCGCCCGGAGCCACCCTCGCCGGCAGCTGGTCAACGAGATGAAGCTGGAAGGAATCAACCGCGCCAGGTTCAGTTCCGCATGAAGCGAGCAGCACCGAAAGCATCAGCCGGGCGAAGGTGCTCCTCGCGCGACGGTGAGCCGCCTTGCGCCCTGAGGTGTTTCCTGCGCGAGCCGGGGCCATCTCAGCGCCCGGGTGGGGCGGTCCGCTCGCGAGCCGGATTGCCCACAACCGTTGCCCCGGGATGGACATCTCGGGTCACCACCGCCCCCGCCCCGACAATGGCTCGCTCCCCCACGGTGATTCCCCCGAGAAGCACCGCCCCCGTTCCGATCGATGCCCCGCGTCTCACGATCGTCGGTACGACAGTCCAGTCAGCCTCTCCCTGGCGGGTTCCATCGGCATTCGCTGCCCGGGGGTGCAGATCGTTGATGAAGTTCACGTTGTGGCCAATGAACACTTCGTCTTCGATGGTGACGCCCTCGCAGATGAACGTATGGCTCTGGATCTTGCAACGGGCACCAATCCGGACCCCCTTCTGAATCTCCACAAACGTGCCGATCGAGGTTTCGTCTCCAATCTCACACCCGTACAGATTCACGAACGCGTACATCCGCACATCGCGGCCGAGCTTGACGTCGGGCGCGACGCGCCGAAGCAGATCATCTCGTTCCGCGCGATCCATCAGGCCAGCCCGTCTCTTCTTGCGGGAACCATCGCGATGCGGGCGCCATGGTTATCAATGGACTGCTGGGCTGCATCGAGGATGCGCACAACCCGCACCCCGGCGTGACCATCGACGACCAGCTGGTCCCGGCCCTGGATCGACTGAATGATGTTATGGGTTTCCGTCGCCAGCGCTTCCCGGGTATCGAGGTTAGGAGAGTGCATGTCGCCCGACCGGTAGGAGATCATCCATTGATACTCATTCTCCGGACTGGTATCCTGAGAAATCAGCACGCCCTTGTCATAGACCTTGAGCTTCTCACTCGGCTCCATGTCGTCATAGATCATCATCCGCTTGGAGCCGCCGACAATCGTACGCCGAACCTTCGCCGGCGCGAGCCAGTTGACATGAATATGTCCAAGCAGGGAGTCGCCAAAGTGGACGTTCACATAGGCGATGTTTTCCGTGGGACTTCCACCGTGGCAGGCGCCGGTCGCCGAAACCGCCGTCGCATCTTCGCCGATCAGGTAATCCATGATCGAGACATCGTGCGGCGCCAGGTCCCAGATGACATTCACGTCGGTTTGAATAAGTCCGAGGTTGATGCGCACCGAGTCGAAGTAATAGAGCTCGCCGACTTCACCGCTGGCGATCAGCTCTTTCATTTTCCGCACCGCGCCGGTGAAAACGAAAGTATGATCCACCGCCAGCAGCGTTCCCTGCCGCTCGGCCAGGACACAGAGCTCCTCGGCATGTTCCACCCGGGTCGCCAATGGCTTCATGACCAGTACATGTTTCCCCGCCTTGATCGCAGCTCTGGCCAGCTCAAAGTGGGTAAACGACGGCGTGGCGATGACGACCAGGTCGATGTCCGGCGCCTTGAGCACCTCATCAGCACTGTCGGTGATCGTCGGCACGCGATACTCCGTTCCCACCCTCGTCGCTCGCTCGTAACGATTGTCACACACCGCGTGCACCTGCGATTGTGGATGCCGGGCAAAGTTACGGATCAGATTCGGTCCCCAGTAGCCACAGCCGATAACGCCTACTCTGACTGGTCGCAAGAAAAAACTCCGCGAAGGAGGTATACGTGGAAACAGAGACCGGGGAGAATTCTCCGTGAACGCCGCGCGTGTTCTCCATGACGCCTCGCGACTGTACGGTTGCCGGCCAGGGTTCTTCGTGCCGAATCAGGATGCCTTCCCGGAATTGAACAAGACCACCGGGACGGTCTTCAACAGAATCTTGAAGTCCAGAAGAATAGACCATTCGCGCACATACTCCACGTCCAGCTCGCACATCTGCCGGTACGTGAGCAGGTTCCTTCCCGATACCTGCCATAGCCCGGTGATACCCGGCCGAACCCGAAGCCGATCATACTGCCAGTGGTCATACGCTTCAAACTCATAGTAGAGCGGCGGTCGCGGGCCGACCAGGCTCATATCACCGCTCAGAACATTGAAAAGCTGGGGCAATTCATCGATCGATGCGCGGCGAAGAAACCTCCCGATGCGCGTGACCCGACTGTCATTGATGAGCTTATAGACGGGGCGGCCGCTGGCATCGGTGTGCACCGTGCCGATCTCCTCCCCGACCAGCATGCGCGTTACCAGCTCACGGTGGGCCGCGTCAGACGCCCCGGTCTGCATCGTGCGGAATTTCCAGACCTGAAAGCGCCTGCCTCCGGTGCCAATCCGTTCCTGGCGGAAGAACACCGGTCCCGGGGAGTCAAGCTTCACCGCGATCGCCGCGAGCAGCATGACGGGCGAGGCTAGCAGGAGCGCCACGGTTGCGCCCACGATATCAACCAGCCGCTTGACCACCAGCTGCTGCCCCTTGAGGCTGGGCGCCGTAAGCTCCATGAGGGGATGGCCCTGCCGCCAGACGACGGCGGGCTGAACCCCTGCAATGGAAATTGAGCGCGGCACAGAGAGAAGCTGACATCCCGCCGAAAGCGCGGCCTCGGCGACATCATGCAGCGTGGTGTCGGGTAGATAGCCGCAGGCCACGACAACTTCCGCTCCGGTCGCATGCAGCAGTCGGGGAAACTCGACGATGCTGCCAACCGCGTCCGCGGCGGGAGGGGTATGTAGATCGACGAAACCCTTGTCCCGGAACTCCCCTGATTCCGTGATGGCCGGGTTGAGAGCGGCGGCGCGGCAGGCAGCGGCCGGGCCCACGAAGAGCGTACGTGCGGCGCGTCGCTCCGCCGGCGATATCATGGCGACCAGTCGATCGATCGTAAACCGCTCAACAGCGACCCCCGCCCAGACCAGCAGCACCGTGGCCACGAACTGGAGCAGCACGATACCTGGCCCTTGAGTCCAGAGGGGAATCCAGAGCGGAAGCGCGACACCGAATGCGCAGCCGGCGAAGAGCCGGCGGGAATTTCGGCGATCATCGCCCGGTCCATAGTTGCCGGTAACGTAAAGCCCCATCACCAGCGCGGTCGCGAACTGCCAACCACCCAGGTACCCTGACGGAAGCCTGCTCTGAAGCACGGCGGCGAGTCGGTCTCCGCCGGCCGCGTGGTCGCGAAGTGCGCGGAACAGCGTGCGCATCGATTCAAATGCAACGAGATCCGCCAGGACCAGGACACCGACCCGGCGAAACGCGCGCACGACATGCCGGCGAAAATTCTTGGCCGCACGCTGTTGCAGCGCCAGCCGAACATCGAGCGGAGTGTCGGATCGGGACTCGGGAGCTGGCGTAGAGCGAGGAGTTGAACGAGATCCGCGTGCGGTGCTCGAAAGCTCACCGGACGGAATCTCAGTTACTGGCGCCTGCTCTTTAGGTAGGGTCGTAGCGATCGGTCGTCCGGGCATGGGAGAACAACGAGCTCGTGACTGCGTAAACCTAGCAGAATCCAGAACTTCCGGCACTACCTCGGCCGGGCCGACAGCGGGGTTCTTTCGGGCCAGCGCGAACCCAAAAGATGGAGACGCCCTCGTGTGGCATGCTGTGACGCCTGCCCTGCTACTGGTCGACCAGGCGCTGATACAACTTGAGATGTTCCTGAACCATGCGCCGGCGACTAAAGAACCGTTCTGCCCGGAGCCTTCCGGCCTCTCCCAGACGCGCCCGCAATCCCTGGTCGTGCGCGAGTGTGTCCATTGCCTGGGCGAGCGCCTCCACATCCCGAAGAGGGACCTCGAGTCCAGTCTCCCCCGTCACATTCACCTCACGAACCCCGCTTGGAAGCGCCGTGGTAATGACGGGGCGGCTCGCCGCCATCGCCTCGATCACCACCAGGCCAAACATCTCCTCCACTGTAACGGAGGGTAGAACCAGGAAATGGGCCTCCGCCATCCGTCGAGGCAGATCTTCGTCAGGGTATTCCCCGAACCAGCGGATCCGGTCAGTGATGGCTAGCGCGCGGGCGAGCGTCTTGAGACGGGATGACTCCGGCCCGGATCCGACGATATCGAGCCGCAGGTCAGGCACCCGTTCCATCGCCCGAAGCAGGATGTCTACGCCTTTATAGCGAACCAGCCGGCCGATGAAGATCGCTTTCGGGGGTCCGGTCATCGGTGCCGCAGGCACGGCGATCCATCGCTCGATATCGACTCCGAACGGAATCACCTCGACCTTGCTTTCATACCCGACCAGCTCGGACGAGAGCGCGACATGCGCCCGGCTCGGCACCACCACTGCAGCGGCGCGAGCCAGCGCCGCTCGCGCGAGCATCCGGGGAACACCCCGCCGGTTTGTATCCGCATGCTGAGTGACAACGAGCGGTGCGCGACGGCCTCGCGTGAGGCTGGCAAAATCCGCAAGGGTATGGGGATGGTGCAGGTGGACGATATCGGCCCCGCGCCGGGCGGCAGCGAGATATCCGGGCGCAATCTCCTGGGCTCCAACGGCCCCGAGTGAAAACACGCGAGTCACCCGGGAGCGTTGACGCCGCCCATCGCGCGGTCCACTGCTCTCGTACGCCACGACGTCAACATCGTGACCCAGCGTCGCCGCACCCTCAGCAAGATCCTGGACGACGCGTTCCATTCCGCCAGAGTGCGGCCAGTAATATTTCGCGAGATGGAGGATGCGCATGGAGGCAAGTTGATGGTGCTTTGCCAGAAGTCAACTGCCATGTATTCCTATGGCAGGCGTGAGCTATCGGGAGTCAAGCGGCGCCATCCTCGGCTGCACGCGACAGGACGACAAAACGCACTTGGGGACTGGTAAGCGGTGCTATCTTACAACGATATGCAACCTGTCGCCCTCTGCTATGGAACCCGCCCTCAGGTCATCAAGGCGAGCGCACTCCGGAGGGAGTTCTCCCTGCACTGGCCCGTCCTGGCCATCGACACCGGGCAGCACTACGATTTCGCGCTGAATGGCCTCCTGTACGCGGATCTCGAGGTAGCCCCGCCCGATTATTTTATGGAAGTCGGTTCGGCCAGCCACGCCGCTCAGACTGCCGCCATTCTCATGAAGATGGAAAAGCTGATTGAGGAGATCCGTCCGGGGGCGATGGTCGTTATCGGCGACACAAACTCTACGCTCGGTTGCGCCCTCGCCGCGTCCAAGTGCGGCATACCTGTAGCGCACGTTGAAGCGGGACTTCGCGCCGAAGATCGCAGGATGCCGGAAGAGATCAACCGGCGGCTGGTTGACTCGATATCTACGCTTCTCTGTGCCCCAGGGCGTTCGTCCGCGGAGCGGCTGACTCGAGAGCGATCAGACGCGACGGTGGTCAACACGGGGGATGTCGCACGGGATGTGCTGCGGCTCTGCGAGGGAAAGCTGGATGCGGTCGCGGTATCGCCACGGGGATTCGGAACGCCATACGTTTTTGCTACGCTGCATCGCGCTGAGCTCACCAGCAACACGCCTCAGCTGATTGGAGTACTCGAGGCACTGGGACGGCTCCCGCTTCCCGTCTTGCTGGCACTGCATCCGCGAACCCGTGCCGTCCTTGGGCGGGCCGGTGAGTCCAGGACGAAAATAGGAAAACTCACGATCATCGAACCGGTAGGGTACCTGGAAAGTCTCGCGCTCACAAAAAAGGCTTCCCTGGTGGTGACCGATTCCGGCGGAATCCAGCGGGAAGCCTACTGGCTCGGCATTCCATGCGTCACCATCCGGCGGGAAACAGAATGGATCGAAACGACTGAAGCCGGTGCCAA
>JBDTQP010000032.1:0-18434 GCA_039932125.1 Gemmatimonadota bacterium | reverse complement strand
AGACGTCCGCCAGGCGGCGCACGTGGTACAGAACGCCGAGCTTCGGGGTAAGCACGCCCTTGCTTTCACTAATGCTGGCGCCTCCCTCCGGCGTTACACTCGTCCCCAGGAGGTCATACCGTCCTCCCGCAGACAGCCGCAGGTGGTGACCGAGATCGGTCGTCGATTGGAGAAACAGCGCGCCGGAGAGCTGACGCGCCGCCAGCAGGGTCTGCGAAGAATCACGGGACCGGTTACTGGTGAACCAGTTTTCGTACGCTGAATGGTCCCAGCGACTCTCCATGCCGACCGTCAGTTCAGACCGCTCTCCCGCCCAGGTCAGCGCGCTGGTGGCACCGAAGCCGTAGCGGCGATCCTCTTCTTCCGTCTGGCTTCCGGTGCCTTCACCGGATCCTCCCTCGGGTGGCGTCGTCAGAAAGAGCTGCCACCGGCCCTGCGTTGCGTAGACCGTGCTGCGCCAGAGCAGCGAGGAACCGATCACGCTTCGCAGGCTCATCCGCTCCTGCGCATGGCGCTTGAATCCCCCGTCGGTCCCATTTGCCACCGTGTCGAACACCCCCCGATCAAACTGGTCCAGCGTCAGAAACCCCGGGGAATTCCAGTCGGCAACGTAGAGTTCAACGCCCGCATCCAGCGTGGTCAAAGGCGTCAGGTTCCGCACCACCCGGCCATGTCCCTGGCCAAGCCGGTAGTCGCTGTTCGGCCGCCAGCCGTCTTCCCGGATGCCGCGAAGTCCGAACACGCCGCTCGAGTTTTGATGATCGAAGCCCGAAAGAAGGGTTCCTTCGGCTCGGCCATAGGCACCGCCCGATGCCCACGCCTGGGTACCTGACATTCGTTCGAGGGTGCGTACGTTCACGACACCGGCGAGGGCAAAGTTGCCGTAGAGCGCGCTGGTGGGACCCTTATAGACATCGATCGATCGCACCGCTTGCGGGAACAGGAGGCTCCAGTCGTTGTACCCTTCGGAGTGCCCGTTGACCGGCTCGTTGATGGGAACACCATCGATCCAGAGAGCGAGGTCGGTGGAATGATCCGAGCTGAATCCGCGCACCGAGGCATCCGACGCGAAACCAGGCCCCTGACCCTGGTCATGCACTTCGATTCCGGTGGTGAGCCGAAGCAGGTCATACGTGTCGAGCGCGTGCGTCTGCTGAATCACCGAGGGCGATACGCTGACCACACTGGTGGGTTCTTCCCGCCGGGCCCGGGTGGCGGTCACGGTGATTTCCTGGACCTCGATCGGCCGGCGGTTGAGTGAATCGCCGTGCTGATGCAGCGAATCCTGCTGCGCGCTCAGCGTCACAGGCAGCCCGAGAATCAGCAGCAGGGTGAATCGGAAGGACATGACAATTTCTCCGCATGGAAACGTCGGGCACGACGGCGCCGTGCCTGCGAACAGCATTCCAATCGGCGCGGGATGCGCCGGTTACGCGAAGAACGAAGGAGGGCCGAGCGGAGGAGGAAGCTTCAGATCAGCCGACCAGGCAGTCGGCGTGAGACGGAAGAGAACTGGTGAGCGGTAGCGAACTACGTCACCAGACCTGACGACGGTTGGAAGAACTGGGGCACTCCCCCAGCCGATGCAGGCCACGACACAGAGATCGCAGCATTCGCCCTGGTGCTGATGAGAATGCCCGGGGGCGTCATCGGTCTGATGGCTATGACCATGGCCATGCGCCGCCATGCTCATCGCTTCCGCTCGCCCCATGGCCCAGGGCCAGGCGAGGAGCGAAAGTCCCAGCACGATGAACAGGCTGCGAGAAAGTAGCGAGCGGCGCATGCGCCAATGAATATCCGTGCGAGGGAACCCAGTCAAGGCAATCCTGGCGGGTCAGCAGCTGGGGTGAGGCCAGAATAGTCCCTCTCCACGAAATGGAGGCATTTGGGGTGAGGTCAGAAAACCCCTCTCCATGAAATGGAGAGGGGGTAGGGGTGAGGCTCATGAAATGGAGAGGGGTAGGGGTGAGGCAATAATGGAGAGGGGCAGGGGTGAGGCATCCCCGTGACTGCCCTCACACCATCCCGGGCAGGATGGGAGTAGATTCACCGCCCCGGCTGGTCGGCAATTCCACCTGGAGTCGATAATGAATACGCCACGCGAGGTTCTCCGGTACGTCGCCATGGTTACCTTGCTGAGCTTTCTGAGTTGCAAGCCCGCTCCTCAGGCAACTCCGCCGCCGGCCACCGCTTCCGCCGAGCTGGTGGCACTCAGCGGAGCGTCAGTTCTGGTCGGTGCCGGGGACATCGCGTCCTGCACGTCGCAGGGTGATGAACAGACGGCTGGCTTGGTCGACAGCATCCTCAAAGCTGACAGCGCGGCCAAAGTGGAAGACGTTGTCTTTACGCTTGGCGATAATGCGTATCCCGGCGGAACGGCCCTCGATTTTCAGCGTTGCTTTACGCCGTCCTGGGGTGATTCGGCGAAGAGTATCATGAAAAGGGTGCGACCGGCGCCGGGCAATCATGAGCATCTCACCCATATGGCCTCCCCGTACTACCAGTATTTCGGGAACCGCGCCGGGTCGTCCAGCAAAGGCTACTACAGTTACGACCTCGGCGCATGGCACATCATCTCGCTCAACAGCGAGATGCTCGTCAATCGGGGCTTCGCGTCCAGTGACGTCCAGGACCAGCTTACCTGGCTGAATGATGATCTCGCGAAGAACCAGAAACTGTGCACGCTCGCCTACTGGCATCATCCGCGTTACAGCTCAGGGTGGCACGGCAACGATCAGCGCATCGACGCGCTCTGGCAGGTACTCTATAATGCAGGCGTCGATGTCATTCTGAACGGCCATGATCATGACTACGAGCGGTTTCTTCCGCTCTCACCCGCGGGCGTCGTCGATTCTGCGCGTGGAATGGTCGAGATCATTGCGGGAACCGGCGGAGGAGATTTGCGCGGTTTCGGCAGGCTTCGGCCGCACAGCGATTTCCGGATGGAAGGTCACTTCGGCATCCTCAAGCTCACCCTTGGGGCTAAGGAGTACCAGCACGCGTTGCTCGATGTGAGTGGACGGGTGTGGGATCCGGGCTCAGGCTCGTGCCATTAAAGCATCAGTGGAGTGATGACCGGATGGCAACAAATTGTTAATTATCGAATTCGGTGTGGGCGTTTTGTTCCGAGCCCGGCGACGCATGGGTGCCGGCTAGAGTTCCATCGGCAGCGGGCACTGCCATCGAAGTGTAATCATGACTAACCGCAACCACGGAAACACGGAGGTAGCACGGACCCAGCCTGGCTGGCAACGGTGCTGAAGATCTGAAAGGCTAGCGTCATTTAATGGTTTTGAGAACGACAAAGCCGGGCAAAAAACACCGTTCACAAATACCAGTCTTTCAGATATCAAGGGGTGAACCTGCTTCGTTGGTTCCGTGCTACCTCCGTGTTTCCGCGGTTGCTGTTATCCCTCGCGTAGCATCCGACGGCTATTTAATGCTTCTCCAATTCCGTACTCGCTGACTCGACCAGCCTTGCCTCGGCCGCAATGCTTTCCGCAACACGCGCGATTTCCTGCTCCGCTTCCTGCCACTTTCGTTGCTCGATGCCTTCCCGCACCCCCGGCATCGTTTTCACCCCATACCCCGTATACAGCCCCGGCGCATAGACCAGGTGCTGGAACCATGGCCGGCCTGGCAGCCCGTTGCGATGAAGTAGCGCGCGCTCAGTGCCAAGGAGGAGCTGGTTGATCGCCGAGGAGGGCCAGCGCGCCGCACTGTCACCCACCAGCGTATTCATGGCAAGCTCATAGTGGTCGGCCGCTTTGCTGAGTTGATCGAGTGCGTTCTCCAGCGGAGCAAAATTGAGATGTGGCGGCGTATCAAGCCGCGCTGGCAGCGTCGAAGGTTGTTGGGGATCGGACATTGCCTGAAACAATCCTTCGTCCAGCTGGCGATTGCGCTCAGCAGCCTCATCCTGTTTGTCCGACAGGAGCTTCTTGAGTTCATCCATGTAGGTCCGGAATGTCTGCGCCTGCCGGGTGAACTCGAATGGAATGACTTCCGCGTCCGCGAGGCGCATCATGGCCGTGCCGACGGTCTGAGCCAGCGCTTGTCCGTAGGCGAACGAGGTGTCATCGAACCGGGTGAACCAGCTGAAGTCATCATAGATCGAATGGTAAATACCACCTCCCCCTTCGCCGCCAAATCCGAGATCGAGCGAGGCGATCCCCGCATGCTGAAGGAACGGAGTGAAGTCGGAGCCTGATCCCAGCGCATTAATGTGCAGGTCGCGCGCGCTTCGCGCTTCTGATCGGTCATCGCCTGCGGTGTTTGCGATGGTTTGCAGCTGAACCCGCTTCCAGGCCGGCAGCTGGGTTTCGGGATCGGTGATGTCCTTTGCGACATCGTTGATGAATCGTTCGAGAACATGGGACCCCCCCATGCCGAGAAAGCCCCGACTCGAAACGTCAGTATTGATGTAGGATACGGCGTGCTCCGCCAGCTCGGCGGCATGAGCCTCGACCCACTCGGTGGAACCCAGCAGTCCTTCTTCTTCGCCATCCCACGCCGCGTAGATGATCGTTCGGCGAGGGCGCCAGCCCTGCTTGAGTAGTGTGCCCAGCGCGCGCGCCTCTTCGAGGAGTGAAATCTGGCCGGAGAGAGGATCCTGCGCGCCATTCACCCAGGCATCATGATGGTTGCCACGAATGACCCAGTGATCCGGCTCGGTGCTGCCGGGAATTTTCGCAATCACATCGTTGAGCGTGACCGTCTTCCAGTCAAACCGGAGCTTGAGGTGTACCCGCGCCGCGCCGGGCCCGATGTGATAGGTGATCGGCAACCCCCCCTGCCAGTCTTCCGGTGCGGCCTGGCCGGAGATTGCGCGAAGCAGTGGCTCGGCATCTCTATACGAAATGGGAAGTACCGGAATCTTCGTGAGAGTGATCGCCTCACTGATCGCGACCCGCGGCGTGCCGGCGACTGCGCCCACTCCCGGCGTCAGCGGATCGCCCGGTTGAACCGGCATGTCCATGACACTCCCCCGCTGAACGCCATCTGCCGGACGCCAGGCACCCTTCGGGTACACGTCGCCCGCGTGGTAGCCGTCATCCCGTGGGTCGGAATAGATGATACAGCCGACGGCGCCATGCTCGCCGGCCAGCTTGGGCTTGATTCCGCGCCAGGATCCGCCGTAACGAACAATGACGATCGCTCCCTTCACGGAAATACCATGGCGGGCGAGCGTCTCATAATCTCCAGGCACGCCGTAATTGACGTACACCAGTGGAGCGGTCACGTCTCCATCGATCGAGTAGGCGTTATACGTGGGAAGTTGCTCGGTGTGCTGCGAGGAGCTGGGATCGCCCGCGACGCTCGGCTCCTGGAGGCGAGCCTTGAAGTGCACTGGTCCAACCAGCTCTACCACTCGCTCAAGCGGTGTGGGAAACAGCACATCAAAGTTTTCGATCTTTGCGTCCCATCCCCACGATATCAGCCGGTCGCGGATCCACTCCGCATTCGCTTTGCCGTAAGCCGTGCCGATATGATGCGGCCGAGCGGAGAGAAGCTGGAGGTACGACCGGAGACTGTCGCGGCTCGGTAACGCGCGGAATGTCGTTTCCCATCGCATCTCTTCTTTGGCCGAGGCGGCAGAAAAGCCGCGGATCAACGGATCCTGCGTTGCCCGCGGCGAAGCGAGGAGGACCGAAATGGCGAGTACGGAGGGAAGGGTGACAGGGCGCATGCGTTCCTCGAAAGAGAACTGGCGAATGCTACTGACAGGCGGGGAGTTGATTGAAAGGTAACAAGGCGTGAACGCTGGAGAAGCATGGGCAGGCCGCCCCGTACGAGGTCAGCCAGTCCAGCTGTCGCCCAGGTTTTCGCTTCGTACAACAACAAAAGCCTCCCACGAAAAGTCTGAAAAAGGCAAACACGGATGTGCTACTGATCCCGGGCTTTGATTTTCGCCTTTTCGTTCTTTCGCGTTTTCGTGTGAAAAGCAGGCTCATCTTAAGAGACACTGCTTCTGATAACTGAAAAGCAGCATGAGAGAAGCCGCGCTGCAGCTATTGTTTGCACGGCGCAGTAGGATCGGGCAGGGGCTTATCAACCACGAGACGATGATCGAGGTTGGCAACCTTCAAACCGACGTCGTGGATGAACTGCGCAATACGCGCCATATGACTGAAATTCAGATACTGTGGCTCATCGCTGACCTGGTGGTAGTCCACATGGTATCCGGCCGAGAACTGGGTCACCGGGATGCCGAACCGGGCATACATCGCGTGATCGCTTCGACAATAGCGGTTGTACGGATGACCATCGGCGTCGAAGCTGTAATCGAGCTGCATCGGGTCCTTCCATTCCCGGTTGACCTCCTCGATAAGATCGCCCAGTTCAGTCGAGAGTCGTCGAGGACCGATGAGCTGGAGATAAGTGGGTCCGCCGCCTGTGATATCACTCGCCATACCCCGGCCAACCATGTCCATGTTGAGATAGGCGACGATGGAATCGCGGGGGACCGCCGTATGAGTGCTGTGCCACGCTGATCCGTAAAGTCCCATCTCCTCGCCGGTGTGCCAGATAAACAGCAGAGTGCGCTTCGGCCGTTGACGGGACATCGCAAAGGCTTCCGCGATTTCCAATAGAGAGGAGGTGCCGGAGCCATCATCGTCTGCGCCGTTGAAGATGCTGTCGGGGCGAGCCGGTCTTATCGCGCGGATACTGTCGACATTGACGGCGAGATCCGGCACCTGGGCACTGCCATACCCCCGCACAGGGCCCCGCTGGTCCCGCCGCTCAAGCTCGAAGTTGTACGCCCGAACCGAGTCGTGATCGAGGGGACGGGCGAGCATGCCGATGTGATCGCTGTGGGCACCCATGGCCACCACCTGCGTGCGGAGCCTGGGGTCGCTACCAGGAAGTATCCCGATCACGTTCCGGAGCCCAAGCGGACGCGCATTCACCGAAATGCTGCCGTGCAGCGTGCGGCCGGGCGCGCCAGGCTTGAGACTGTCCATCGGGGTAAGGAACAGTTTCTGCGCGCCCTGCTGGGTGAGGAGAAGAAGGGCTGGCACACTCGTGCTGTCGCCATCGCTCAGCACAATTGATGGCGCGTGAAGCGCCCGTGACAGCTGGGCCGGAGCAACGTCCAGCGATACCGCCCCAATGCCGGCAGCATTCGCCAGCCAGGGCATTCGAAGCAACACACTGACCGGGAGATATTGCCGGGTTCCATTCTGATGCAGCGGCATGCTGAGGACGACAAACTTCCCTTCCGCCTCGGCCGCGGTCAGGGCGGAGGCCGAATCGCCCGCGACTCCGCCATAGATGACGTCCATGCCTTCAACCGGCCGGATCCGGTTCGCCGGCATCCGGGCAATCCACGGCGCTGCGTCCGTCCAGAGCGCGAGGGGTACATCGCCGGCCAGGATTCGCGTGCTGTCACTCACCGTGTATTCCATCATCGGGAGGTTCTGAAAAAACGTCCCGCTGTCCCCGCCCGGCGCCAGCTTCAGCCGCCGCAGCTCACTCGCGATGTAGGCCGTCGCCCGAGCCGCCCCAGCTGTTCCGGGGCCACGTCCCTGCATGGAATCATCTGCAATGATGTATGCCCGTGTCATCAGGTCGGCTGAATCGATGGCGGCCGTGGTCGGCTCGGCGCGATGCTTGAGCGGAAGACCCTGGGCGTTTAGCACGACGGGGACGAGCAACAGCAGAAAGAGCGGAGTCTTCATGATTCTCACGAAATGGTATTAGCGATTCTCCCGGCACATAGGGCATGACATAATAGACATAGGGGCCGGCGCGCCCGGAGTCGTGAAGCGGGAGGATGTGCGGATGACTGAGACGGGCGGCGATCTCGACCTCGCGGAGAAAACGCTCAGCGCCAAAGGAGGCTGCGACCTCCCGCCGCAGGATCTTCAAGGCGACCTTGCGATCGTGCCGGGGGTCATGCGCGAGAAAAACTGTGGCCATACCACCGTGGCCGAGCTCGTGCTCGACCTGGTAGCGGCCGTCCAGTACGGATCGCAGCTCTTGAAGCAGGGTGTCCATGAGCTTGGAAGTATAGAACCGCCGGAAGGGAACGGCGACCCTCGGATTTACTCGATGGGCAGGTCCCGTTCAATATCGAAAAAAGTGCCCAGTGAAGGGATTTCCAGGCGCGCTCTGGCGTGAACCACGCTGGTGCCCTCCAGTTTGCCCGATTGGAGGGCCGCCTGCACCGCATTTTCGATTTCCCGCTGTGCGGTCACCCCGAACTCTTTCAGGAATCGCCGAATCCCCAGATTCAATACCTCCTGGTCCATGAGCCCCTCCTCTTGGTTCGACGACGCTTAGCCAGCTGTAGAAGCTAACGCGCACCGGGCCGGGGGTCTATCCGGCGCGTGAGCGCAGTCACCGCTATCCTTCCGGAAACCAACGATTTAGAGGGAAGCATTCACGGGTAACTCACACGGTCGGGGAGCATACATGAGCAAGCTGTTGCGGGGTCTGGCGGCAGGATACGGGGCCAAGAAACTTGGCGGCGGATGCATCAGCACGGTACTTATTTTTCTTCTCCTCTGGTGGCTGCTGGGCCATTTCAATCTGTTCCGCTAATAGAGCATCTGCAAATCGCCGATCGCTGATCCCTCACACGGGTAGTGAGGGCGGCGAGTCTGAAGCTCTCAGCCGTGTCTCAAGGTGGGCCGAACCCCCGGCTCACCTGACACCTCACACTCACACCCTACACCTCTCCCCACACCACCTCGCCACCGGCGACCGTCATCACACACGCATTTGATTGGAAGTAGTACATCCACTCGGTGACATCGGAAGCGTCGATGACCGCGAAATCGGCGCGCTTGCCCACCTCGATAGAGCCGGCAACACGCTCGCGGCCGATGGCGCGGGCGGCATACAGGGTCGTACCCTTGAGAACCTCCGGCGGCGTCATTCGCTGTTGCGTGCACGCGAGCATCATGGCCATCGGCAGATGATGACTTGGCGCGGATCCCGGGTTGAAGTCCGTCGCGACCGCAACCGCAACCCCGGTGTCGATCATATCACGAGCGGGCAGGGGTTTGTGGTTGAGGTAAAGCGAGGCAAGAGGGAGACTCACGGCCACGACGCCTGCCTCGGCCATCCTGGCGATTCCCTGTGATGAAATGCATTCGAGGTGATCGGCACTCGTTGCGCCGGTTTCCGCGGCGAGTTCAGCGCCGCCTCCGGATGTCAGCTGGTCCGCATGGAGCTTGCGGCCGAGCCCGAGATCGCGGGCCCGCAGGAGGATTCGACGGGATTCTTCGATATTGAAGGCTCCGGCTTCGACGAACACGTCGCAGAACTCTGCCAGCTTTTCTCTCGCGATGAGTGGGAGCATCTCATCGATCACCAGTGAGAGATAGCTCTCCCGATTCTCGCGGAATTCCGGCGGTACAACGTGGGCGCCGAGATACGTCGGAATGATGCTGACGATTCCGTCTTCCTGCAGACGCCGATACACTCTGAGCAGCCGGAGCTCGGTTTCCCTGTCCAGGCCATAGCCGCTCTTGCACTCGACCGTTGTCACGCCGGTGCGGACCATCGCGTTCAGGAATCCCCGGCATCGTTCGACGAGAGCATCCTCGGCCATGCCCCGTGTCCTGGCTACGGTGGAGACAATTCCACCGCCGGACCGGCCGATTTCCGCGTAACTTTTTCCTTCTATACGTTGGGTGAACTCATCGGCTCTCCAGCCGCCGAAGGCAAGATGGGTATGACAGTCGATGAGTCCAGGAACAACCAGGCGGCCGCCGGCATCCTGCGAAGGAGTCTCTCCGTGTGCGGGTGGTAACTCGGATTCACGACCAACCCAGACGATGTTCCCATTTTCCCAGGCGATGGCAGCACCCGGAATGGGATGGATCGCAGCCTGTCCCCCAGGCGCACGACACGTCGCGAGAACGCCGATGTTCCTGAGGACCTGCATCAGCGACGGCTTTCCCCGTGATTGCTTTCCCCTTTGCCGTTGACCATCGGCAGGTCGACCCCTCGCTCCGCGGCAGTCTCGATGGCAATCGGATACCCCGCATCAGCATGGCGCATCACGCCGGTACCCGGATCGGCGGTCAACACCCGTTCCAGGCGCCGATCGCCCATGTCAGTGCCATCGGCCACCGCCACCATTCCCGAATGGATGGAATACCCGATCCCCACCCCTCCACCGTGGTGGAGAGAGACCCAGCTTGCGCCGCATGCCGTGTTCAGCATTGCGTTGAGCAGAGGCCAGTCAGCAATCGCATCGGAGCCGTCCATCATGCCCTCAGTTTCGCGGTTGGGGGATGCAACCGAGCCGGTATCGAGGTGGTCCCGACCGATGACGAGGGGCGCCGCCACTTTTCCTTTTTTCACCAGCCAGTTGAACTTGAGCCCCATCTCGGCCCTTTCCCCGTACTCGAGCCAGCAGATTCGGGCGGGGAGCCCCTGGAAATGCACCTTCTGTTGCGCCTGCCTGATCCACCGTGCGAGCGCCACGTTCTCGGGGAACGTCTCCAGGACTGCCGCGTCCGTCACCGCGATGTCGTTCGGGTCGCCCGACAAGGCCGCCCAGCGGAAGGGCCCGGCGCCTTTACAGAATAATGGACGGATAAAGGCGGGAACAAAACCAACGATGTCAAATGCCTGTTTCATTCCTCGCAGGTCGGCTACGTGCCCGCGGAGGTTGTTCCCGTAGTCGAAGACAATCGCGCCCCTGCTCTTGAGGTCGAGCATGGCTTGTACATGGAGGACCATCGAGTCGAGAACCCGCGACTCATATGCGCTGGTGTCTTTCGCCCGCAGGTCGCTCGCCTGTGCGAGTGAGAGTCCAGCTGGGATGTAGCCCAGCCGGAGGTCATGTGCCGATGTCTGGTCGGTGACCACGTCCGGCACGATCCCACGCCGCACCAGCTCAGGCATTACCTCCGCTATGTTGCCGACCAGTCCGACTGAAAGAGCCTTGCCGCTGGTCTTCGCGGCGATGACCTGGCGCAGGGCATCGTCCAGGTCGGTCGAGAGCACATCACAATAGCCTGTGTCCACCCGACGGCGGATTCGGCTTTCGTCGACATCCAGACCGAGAAAAGCTGCCCCGTTCATCGTCGCCGCGAGAGGCTGCGCGCCACCCATTCCGCCGAGCCCGGCGGTAAGCACCATCCGTCCGGCCAGTGACCCGCCGAAATACTGACGCGCCAGCTCCGCGAAGGTCTCATAGGTTCCCTGGAGAATGCCCTGCGTCCCGATGTAGATCCAGCTTCCGGCCGTCATCTGGCCATACATCGTGAGGCCAAGATGCTCCAGTCTGCGGAATTCGTCCCACGTGGCCCAGCGGGGTACCAGGTGAGCATTGGCGATGAGCACCCGCGGTGCTTCGGGATGAGTCCGAAAGACTCCAACTGGTTTGCCGCTCTGGACCAGGAGAGTTTCATCGTCGCTCAGCCGGCGCAACGTAGCCACGATACGTTCATACGATTCCCAGTTCCGCGCCGCTTTGCCGCTGCCGCCATAGACGATCAGCTCATCGGGACGTTCCGCAACATCGGGATCCAGGTTGTTCATCAGCATCCTGAGGGCGGCTTCCTGGTGCCACCCTTTACAGGACAGCGTGGTGCCCCGGGGCGCGCGGATGATTCCAGGAGACATGTTGGTAGCGGTCATCCTGCCTGCTCCCTGACTGATCGGTGGTGGATGCGTACATTCCGGTCGACGCTCGACCGCGAACTCACGATAAGATAGTGTGTCCCCGCTGGGGGGGTGAGCCAGCGCAACTTTCGCCAGAGACCACGATGACACTGATCCTCGGTGCCCATACGATCGACAACGGTGGCATAGACCAGGCAGCGCGCCGCGCGGGACGCAGTGGCATGTCCGCCCTCCAGCTGTTCACCGCTATTCCTAAGTACTATGGCGACAAGTCCACCATCCGGCCTGAGCGGGTGGAGCGATTCCGCCGAGCCCTGGACGAAGCGGGAATAGAACCGGCCAATGTGCTGGTACACGGAGCCTACGTGCTGAACACCGCGACCGCCGATGACGCCAAGTGGCAGCGCGCGGCGGCGGGGTTGCGGAAGGAGCTGGAACGGTCAACCGCGCTGGGCGTGGGGGCCTTCTGTTTTCACCCGGGGGCCGCGACTGACGGCGACAGGCTGGGCGCAGTCAAACGCGTCGCTCTGGCCATGACGGACGCATTGGAATCCATACCCGGCCGGACGAGGATCCTGGTCGAGAACACGGCCGGCGCAGGCCTGACGATCGGAAAGACGCCCGACGAGGTGGGCGCGATTCTCGCCTGCATACCACCGGAGCTTCGCCGCCGGGCTGGATATGGATTGGACACCTGCCATCTGTTTGCGGCCGGCAATGACATTCGTGTTCGTGAAAGGTTCAAGATCACCCTCGATGCGTTCGAAAAGGCCGCCGGCGAGCCGCCCTCATTCTTCCATCTGAACGACAGCGAAGGAGCATTGGGATCCAATCGCGACCGCCACCTGCTGATTGGCGAGGGGCAGATCGGGATAGAACCGTTCCGCTGGCTGCTGGAAGACCCCCGCGCGCGCGGCATTCCACTCATTCTCGAGACGCCCCAGCTCAACATGGATATCGCGGATGACGACCTTTCCCCGGACCCCTACGACGAGCGCATGATGGCACTGCTTCGCTCCCTGGCATCACAATAAAAAAACACCCGCCAGCCGGCGGGTGTTTTTTTCTGCGAGGCTATCTACTTATCGGCTAGCCGCAGCCGCTTGATACCAAACACATTCGCGCCGGCATTGAACACCTGGAGGGTCGCGATCTTTCCTGCCCCGACCTGGCGAAGCGCTGCCTGCAGGTCATTCTCGGTGCGCACCGGCTTTCCCTCAACCGAGACGATGATGTCCGGTCCCCCGCGTTCATCCGCCCCCACCAGCGATTCCGCTGCCGGACCCGTCGGGTCTACGCTGGTGACAACCAGGCCGTTGATGTTCGCGGGCAACTCATAGCTCTGACGGACTTCCGGTGAAACGGGTGCTACACTGACGCCCAGCATGCCCAGCTTGCTGCCGGAGGGCTGGTCGGATGGCCCGCCCTCTTCCGGCTGCGTGCCATTTCCCCTGGTGGCGACGGTTTCGTCCATCGCGATCAGGCGGACATGAAAGGTCTTGTGGACTCCCCCCTTCCTGGCGACTTCGACTTCGACCGTCTCACCCGCTTTCCGGAATCCGACTGCCTGCTGGAGCTGGGCCGTGTACTGCAGCGGCTTGCCATCAACCTTGACGATAATGTCGCCAACCTCAAGCCCCGCTCGCTCGGCGGGTGAGTTCGCCTGGAAATTCTCGATCCGGACCCCTGCGATTTCCGTAAGGCCCGCATACTCCGCGTCTTCCTTGCTCGCGGTGCTGACTGATATACCCAGCGCGGCTCGATGCACCCGGCCACCGCTGATCAGCTGGTTCATCACGACCTGTGCGAGGTTGATCGGAATCGCGAAACCATATCCCGAGTAATACCCCGTCTCGCTGGCGATAGCCGAATTGATGCCGATGACCTCGCCTCGGACGTTGACGAGCGGCCCACCCGAATTCCCCGGGTTGATCGCAGCGTCGGTCTGGATGAAATCCTGAATGCTCGCGTTACCGGCGCCAAGCACGCGACCTTTTGCGCTCACGATTCCTGAGGTGACCGTGAAAGCAAGGGCGTCACCCAGCGGATTTCCGATAGCCAGGACCCACTCACCGATGCGTGCCGCATCGCTGTTGCCCAGCGCGATGGGAGCGAGATTCCGCGCGTCGATCTTGATGACCGCGATGTCGGTGTTCACATCGGTGCCGATCACCTTCGCGGTGAACTCCCGCCGGTCGAGCAGGCGAACGACGACGGTGCTCGCCCCTTCAACCACGTGATTGTTGGTGAGGATGTATCCATCGGCGGACACAATGAATCCGGATCCGGTGCCTCGCTGAACCTGCGGCCGCTGACGGCCGAAAAACTGCTCAAATCCCGGTGGTGCCTGGCTCCGTGTTTCCGTGCGTTCGGAGCTGACATATACCACACTAGGTCTTACCCGTTCGGCTACCGCCGCAAACGCATCGCTCAATTCCATCAGCGGCCGGGCTTCCGGAATGTCCGGCGCCTGGACGTGAGTAATGGTCGGTGACGACTCTGATTGCTGGGCCGATGAACGGGTGGGGAGGTCCAGAAGGCCGGCGAAGAGGAGACCCAGCGCAAAGGCGAGGACCACCAATCCACCAAATTTCATCCAATTCTGAGTACGGACTGACATGCTCGTTACCTGTAACGGTTGTACTGTGGGACTGCACTGTTGCTGGATTCTAATCTAAACGGGATGCACCAGTCTTTGTTTCGGTCGCGTCGGCTATTTCGCCAGGTACCAAAGGCCCGCCCGGAAGTCGTATCCTCCAGGCGGGCCTTGGAACCTTATCCCGCTAACTGCCTGTTACTTCTTGGTCTCGTCTACGATTTCGTAGTCAGCCTCGACCACGTCGTCTGTGGGCGGCTCGGGCGCCGCTTCGCCGGCCGGAGCACCGTCTCCTCCGGGCGCCCCCGAGCTCGCGGTGCTCGCATAGAGCGAGGCTCCTGCCGCCTGGTAGGCCGCGTTGAGCTCATCCAGCGCAGTCTTGATCCCGCCGGGCTCTCCCGTTCGGAGGGCTTCCTTGCCTGCTTCGACAGCCCCTTCAAGCCGTGTCTTGGCCTCCGCCGGCAACCGGTCTACCCACTCCTTGCTGTCCTTCTCGACTTTGTAGACCAGGCCATCCAGCTGGTTCCGGTGCTCGATCTGCTCACGGCGGTCCTTGTCCTCCGCCGCATGCTGCTCAGCGCTCTTCACCATCTTATCGATGTCTGTATCGCTAAGACCGCTCGAGGCTTCGATCCGGATCTTCTGCTCCTTGCTCGTCGCCTTGTCCTTGGCGGAAACGTGAAGAATGCCGTTCGCATCGATGTCGAATGTGACCTCGACCTGGGGCATTCCGCGGGGAGCCGGTGGAATACCGGTAAGCTGGAACTTGCCGATGGTCCGGTTGTCCGTTGCCAGCTGACGCTCGCCCTGGAGAACGTGGATTTCCACCGTGGTCTGATTGTCCTCCGCCGTCGAGAACGTTTCCGATTTCTTGGTCGGGATCGTGGTGTTCCTCGGGATGAGGACCGTGGTAACCCCGCCCAGCGTCTCAATACCAAGAGACAACGGTGTCACGTCGAGGAGAAGCACATCCTTCACTTCGCCGCCCAGGACGCCGCCCTGAATACCTGCTCCAATCGCGACGACCTCGTCCGGGTTGACCGAACGATTCGGTTCCTTGCCAAAGAAATCCTTGACGATCGCCTGGATCTTGGGAATCCGGGTGGAGCCACCAACCAGGATCACCTCATCAATGGATTTGGGATCGAGTCCCGCGTCCTTGAGCGCCTGCTGCATCGGTGGAAGGGTCCGCTGAATCAGGTCGTCAACCAGCTGCTCGAACTTGGCTCGCGACAGGGAATAGTTGAGGTGCTTGGGCCCCGACTGGTCTGCCGTAATAAAAGGCAGGTTAATATCGGTCTGCTGCGTCGTCGAAAGCTCCATCTTGGCCTTCTCGGCGGCCTCTTTGAGCCGCTGGAGAGCCATGGCGTCCTTTGAGAGGTCGATGCCCTGGTCGCGCTTGAATTCGCTGGCCAGCCAGTCGATCACCCGCTGGTCGAAATCATCGCCACCCAGGTGGGTATCGCCATTGGTGCTCTTAACCTCGAATACGCCTTCGGCGAGCTCGAGGACCGAGATATCGTAGGTTCCACCCCCCAGGTCGAACACAGCGATCTTTTCGTCTTTTTTCTTGTCGAGACCGTAAGCGAGCGCGGCCGCCGTAGGCTCATTGATGATGCGCTTGACGTCGAGCCCGGCAATCTTCCCGGCATCCTTGGTGGCTTGCCGCTGGGCGTCGTTGAAGTAGGCGGGCACAGTGATAACCGCCTCGGTCACCTTCGTGCCCAGGTAGTCCTCGGCGGTCTGCTTCATTTTCTGCAGGATCATGGCCGAGATTTCGGGCGGACTGTACTTCTTACCCTGGATCTCGACCATCGCCATGTCATTGGAGCCCGGAACTATTTTGTAGGGGACCCGCGCCGTCTCTTCCTTGACTTCAGGCATCCGGCGGCCCATGAACCGCTTGATCGAGAAGATGGTCTGCTTGGGATTTGTGACGGCCTGGCGCTTGGCCACCTGGCCCACCAGCCGCTCGTCGTCTTTCGTAAATGCCACCACAGAGGGCGTAGTGCGGCCCCCTTCGGCGTTCGGGATGACTACCGGGTCGCCACCCTCCATCACTGAGACGACGGAATTCGTGGTGCCCAGGTCAATCCCGATGATTTTTGAAGCCATGTCTTGCTCCTTTTGGACTTCGGTCAGATATGCGGAAAGAGACGTGGTCCCTTCCTGCTGAGTTCTCGGCAGGACTTAAAGCAAGCGATGTTCCCTCTTTTTGCGCCGTTTTGGCAGAGATACTCTTATGTAATCGTTTTTTCCAGGACGGAATGGCCCAAGGTGGGTGTCTTACCGGTGGGTTCAGGCCAGGCGTGAACGAAATTCCGTGCCGATTGAGCAGTCGGCCCGGGTGACAGCTGTCACCGATGACCGGGAGCTTGGAAGTTATCCATTGTGGGCGACGGGCACCCAGCCTCTCGACGATACCTTACGATCAGCGGAAGGTGGTAAACGATGCTCTGGACGATCTTCGTGATCTTACTTGTGCTTTGGCTCCTCGGTATGGTGTCCTCGTACACCCTCGGAGGGTTCATCCACATCCTTCTGGTGCTGGCAATCGTTGTGGTGCTCATCCGGGTAATCCAGGGCAGGCGGGCGATCTAGTCGTTAGATCTAAGGCTTTGTTGTCAAAAATCTTAGTTGTAAGCCACTGCGAATATGTGGCTTACAGCTTTTATTATTATTTGACCGTCTATTCAGTCACAGCGGTAACCTCAGTTGCCGGTGTGTGACTCTCAACACCGAATACTCCGCTCTACTTTCCCTACACTTCGCCTCGTAATAACAACCAGACCCAAGCCGGATTTGCTCCAGGGAGCGGCCTGCTTGCCACGTCACGCTGAAAGAGGTGTCCCCATGATCCATACAGATAAGCCGGATAATTCAGATCTTATATCTACGCTTAACGCTTTAGTAGAAACCTGTAAAGATGGCGAAAAAGGCTTCCGTACCGCTGCTGATGGAATAACCAACAGCGAGCTGGCCACTCTGTTCCTGAATTATGCCGAGCAACGCGCCAGCTTCGCGGTCGAGCTGCAGGCTGAAGTTCGCCGCCTGGGCGGTGATGCCGAAACCGGCGGAAGCGCAATGGGGGCAGTACACCGTGGATGGATCGACATCAAGTCGGCGGTCGCTGGAAAGGACGAAGGAGTTGTGATTGCCGAGGCCGAGCGTGGGGAGGACCACGCAGTCAAAGAATATCGCGAGGCGCTCGAAAAGAATCTGCCGACCAGCATACAGACTGTTGTGGAGAACCAGTATATCCATGTTCGTGACGCGCACGACCATATCCGCGCCCTCGATCGACTGCACAACGAGCGTGGGTCCGGCGTGCGTAGCCCTGGCGCCTGAGCCATCATAACAGAAGCAATTATGCCAGATCGTAAATGCGCCGAGCGGGCGCAAGACAGACCGGATCTTTCGGATCCTTCACCAAAATCCTGAAACAGGAGTTGACTCATGCCGCATATGCATCGCAATCGCTATCTCTGTGCCGGACTGGCGATCGTTGCCATCCTGGCCGGGTGCGATAATAAGAGAAACGACCAGACCGTTGCCGACCTGCCTGCCGGTAGTGATTCCTCCCACCAGGGGGCGTCCATGGTTCGGGTTGTTAACGCGGTTCCTTCCCCAACCGCGCTTACGGTCGCTACGGATGATGCCAACACGTTCGCCTCGGTGACCTTCAAGACGGTCACGCCTTTCCAGCCGATTCGGGATAACCTGGTGACATTCAAGCTGCGTCCAGGGGATGCCTCCGTGTCAGACACCACCAAGCCTCTCGCCGAGAATCATGAGATGATGAGCGACGGCGACCGGTACACGGTGGTCGTGCTTCCGGCACCGGCAGATGACAATGACGAAGGTCCCAAGCTTCGGGTTCTTGAGGAGCCCAGGGATGCCGGGAGTCCCGGGATGGCCCGTCTTCGCTTTGTGAATGCCGCTCGAGGTGTGAAGTCGTTCGATGTCTTCGCGCCCGGCAGCACCGATGCATTCTTTGATAACGTGGATTTCGGATCCGAGGCCGGGTATAAGGATTTCGGTGCCACCTCGGCGGTGCTCCAGGTTCGCGCGGATAACGGTTCAGCTGTCCTCCTCAAACTGCCCCAGCGATCCTTTGAAGCTGGTAAAACGTACACGATCATTATCACGAACAAGAGCGCGGTTGGGCGTCAGCTTGAAGCCATCACCATTGAGGACGATCCAATGGCCGCTAATTCCGCCGGCGGTATGGGTGGCAGGATGTAGCGGG
>JBDTQP010000031.1:0-18508 GCA_039932125.1 Gemmatimonadota bacterium | reverse complement strand
TGCAGCCTGGCAGGTGATGCACAGTTCAACCGGTCGAGTCGCTGCGGGATATCGGGCCCTGGATCAATCGGCGCGGGAAAGGATGGATGAAGACATGAACCGGTATTTCACCGGCTATCTCACCCCCGAAGGGACCGTCTCCTGGCCGCGCGAAGCTCTCATCATCGTCGCCCGACGGAGCTGACCGGGACGACATTAGATTGCCTGCGAGGATCTGACGTACCGCTCTAAGGCAGGACTTCCTTTCATGAACCGACTCTCCAGCGCCACTTCCGCCTATCTCAAGTCCGCCGCTCATCAGCCGGTCCACTGGTACCCCTGGGGCGACGCCGCATTTGAAGACGCGAAACAACGCGATCGACCGATCCTGCTCGATATTGGCGCGGTATGGTGTCACTGGTGCCATGTCATGGACGGAGAGTCCTATGAAAATCCCGAGCTCGCGGAGTTCTTGAACCAGAACTTTGTCTGCGTGAAGGTGGACCGCGACGAGCGGCCCGATCTCGACATTCGGTATCAGCGCGCGGTCCAATCCTTTACCGGCCAGGGGGGTTGGCCGCTCACCGCCTTTCTGACGACAACAGGTGACGTTTTCTACGGGGGTACTTACTTCCCCCCGGATGGCAGGTACGGACGCCCGGGATTTCGCACGGTCCTCGACCAGATCCTGGTTGCCTTCCACCAGAAGCGGGACCAGGTTGCGCGGCAGAGTGCGGCCGTTCGCGATGCGATTGCGCAGACGCTGGACGAGGCAGTCGCCGGTCCAGCGACCGAGGAGCTGATTGAGCGCGCAGTCTCCGGTATGGAACGCATTTTTGACTTGACGAACGGGGGCTTCGGCACCGCTCCAAAGTTTCCCCATCCCGCAGCCGTGGAGCTGCTCCTCTCACGCTGGTGCGACAAGGCGGAACCACGCGTCCGGAAGATGATCGAGCTCAAGTTGCTGGCCATGGCCCGTGGGGGTATCCGCGATCACCTGGGTGGTGGATTTCACCGTTACAGCACCGACGCGCAATGGATTGTACCCCATTTCGAGAAGATGTCCTACGACAACTCCGAGCTGCTCCGCGCATACCTCGGCGCCTGGTCGGTGTTCGAGCGGGAGGAGTTCCGCGAAGCCGCCGCCGAGACGGTCCGATTTGTTCGCGACGTACTGGCAGACGAAGCGGGCGGATACGCCGCGAGCCAGGATGCGGACGTTGGCCTGGAGGACGATGGCGACTACTTCACCTGGACGGCGGATGAGGCTCGCGCGGTGCTCACCCCCGCCGAATTCGACGTCGCCGCCGCGTACTACGACATCGGCACCGCCGGAGAGATGCACCACAATCCCGGGAAGAACGTGCTTTTCATCGCGACGACACCTGACGCGATCTCTGTTCGGGCCAGTCTGCCAGAATCAGAAGTAATGACGCTTCTCCATTCCGCACAGGTAAAGCTTCGCGAAACGCGGGCGTCGCGGCCAACTCCCTTCATTGATCGCACCCGGTACACCAGCTGGAATGCCATGATGGCGGGAGCCATGCTCAAAGCCGGCGTCATGCTGGGGGACCGGTGGGCGCATCAGCACGCATTGAAGACACTCGAAAGAATCCGGGCTGAAAACCCCTCAGCCGACGCCGTGACACACTCACCGGGCGGACTTCCAGACTTACTGGAGGACCAGGTGCAGGCAGCCCTGGCAGCGATCGATGCCGCCGAGGTGACGGGCGATGACGCATGGCTCGACTGGAGTGAATCCATCATGGAGCGGGTGTGGCGAGACTACTGGGACCCGGCAAGAGGCGGATTTTTCGATTCGAAACCGGAGGTGAACCGCGGGGGGCTCCTCGCCATGCGATCAAAGCCGGTCCAGGACGCACCGACACCTTCTCCAAACGGCGTAGCCGGCATCGTCCTCGCGAGACTCGCCGAGCACACGATGCGACCGGAGTGGATTGAACGGCGTGACACGTTGATTGCGGCCTTTGCCGGCGGTGCCGCCGAGCTGGGGCTGCACGGAGCCACCTTCCTGACGGCAGTGGATTGGCAGCTTCACCCTTCAGTTCACCTCGTCATTGTCGGGGCGGCGGGGGATCAGGAGGCGGACCGGATGCATCAGCGGGCGCTCGCCACCTGGTTGCCCCGTCGGGTTGTTCGAAGGCTCGCCCCTGACCAGCTGAAACGGCGGGCGCTACCGCCCGCAATGGCCGGGATGATTCAGCCCGGTGCCGGCGCGCGCGCCTATGCCTGTATCGGCGCGAGCTGCCGGCTTCCGGTTTCGAAAGCTGCCGAATGGGATGCTCTCCTGCGCGAGATCGCCTGTATTCGTGAGGCGAGAGTGCCGGCCAGTCGGAGCGGCGGGTAATGTTTCTCACATTGACTTCACTGGCTCGGCGGTATCCATTGCTCCGGGCCGCAAACCAGACACACACAACGTTTCCCCTATTCTGCCGGGATTGAAATACATGAAAACTGCGACGATCGAAACGTCCAAGGGAGCGATCACCGCCGAGCTGTTCGATACCGAGGTTCCGGATACGGTCGCCAACTTTGAGAAGCTGGCGAACTCCGAATTTTATGACGGCACGCGCTTTCATCGGGTGATCAACAACTTCATGATCCAGGGTGGAGACCCACTGTCGAAAGATGCCGGCAATCCGCGAGTCGGCACCGGCGGCCCGGGATATAAGATCAAGTGTGAGACCGCGAAGAACACGCACAAGCACGCGGTCGGCACGCTGTCCATGGCGCATGCCGGGAAGGACACTGGCGGCAGCCAGTTCTTCATTACCCATGCGCCTCAGCCGCATCTTGATCGCGTGCACACGGTCTTTGGCCAGGTGACCTCGGGCATGGAGGTGGTAAATGCGATCAAGCAGAACGACGTCATAACCAGCATCCGTGTCGCGTAAACCCCGCTCACTGCGGGTGGATGGCTGACCGCAATGACCACACGCCCGGTGCCACTCTACGTTAAGACTCACCGATACGGGAGTTACATTGCATCTCGATTTCGCCGTTCTCGCTGACTACGCCCTGATTGACCAGCAGGGAAAGCTCTCGATTATCGGGATCTTTCAGCACGTGTGGGTCACCACGTTCCCTACGGTGAACGCGCGCACGCATCTCGTATTGCGGGTCCGGGGGCGGCGGACCGAAATCGGCACTCATTCCATCCGGATCAAGTTCATGGATGACGAAGGAACTGAGTTGATGGGCGGAGAAGGAACGGTGCAGTTTGGTGAGCCGGTAGCCGGTGTGACGGAGCTGGAAGCTGGCGCCGTGCTGGTCTTCGATATTCCGCTGCCCCGGCCCGGCCAATATGCTTTCGAGATCAGTCTCGATGGCACGACCGGAGCGCGGGTCCCTCTCACAGCGGCGCAGGTGGAGAAAGGTCACGTGTTCGGCAGTCAGCCCATGTGAAAATTGTCATCCCTGTTTCTTTGACATTTTTGTGATATACCGGTAGTCTCAGCCAGCCCTCTCAGTTCTTCCCGTTCACCCGCGGCGCACATGGGAGCCACTATTATGCGGCGACTTTTTGTCTGGCTCGGTTCTGGAGCCCTCGCCGGCCTGATCATGGGACCGAATACGGTTCTGGCTCAAGGCTACGGCGTTTATGAGCACGGCAGCTGTGCGATGGGACGCGCCGGAACGGCCGTCGCTTCGCCCTGCCAGGACGGCTCGGCAATCTTCTTCAACCCAGCAGGGCTGGCCCTTGGCGGCGGCCAGCAGATCAGTGCCGGCGGAACGCTGATCATTCCTTCTGGCAATTTTGAGAACGATGTCACCGGCCTCAAGTCATCGCTCAATAACCGGGTGTACCCGGTTCCGCACGTGTACTACGCCCGGAGAATCAACGACCGGTTTGCGGCGGGTTTCGGACTCTTTGCGCCGTACGGACTCGAAACCGACTGGCCGGAAAATTCCGAAGGCCGATTCCTCGGATACAAGAGCATTATCCAGGGGATCTACCTCCAGCCCACCCTCGCGATGCGGCTGACGCCGAAGATTGCCATCGGCGCGGGCCTGGATATCACGCACCTCCATGTTCAGCTCAACCAGCACGCCGACCTCTCGAGTGTCGCTCTACCCCCGCCAGCTCCCCCCGGCCAGACGTTCGCCAATCTTGGTATTGCAGCCGGAACCGATTTCGCTGATGCGGAGCTCACCGGCGGCGGATGGAACATGGGCGCCAACTTTGGGATCCACTTCCAGCTCACCAACAAGCTTGCCCTGGGCGCGCGCTACCTCACTCGGCAGAAGGTGGAAATCAATAACGGCCAGGTCGTTTTCACCCAGATCCAGACCGGGATCATTCTAGCCGCCGGCAATCCCTTTGGTGCACCGGCCGGCACGCCGCTGGACGCGGTGCTTGCTCCCCGATTCCTGGCCGATTCGACACTCGGAAGTCAGAGTGCCAGCACGTCCATCACCCTGCCGGATCAGATCGTCGTCGGCGCCGCCTACCAGCTGACCGACAAGTTTAAAGTGCTCTTCGATTATCAGCGGGTGAACTGGAAAGTGTTTGATGCCCTGGTGCTCAACTTCGAGAACGCGGGACAGCGGACGCTGGTCGAGAATTACCGCGCGAGCAATGGCTATCGAATCGGCGGCGAATACGCCATCCGGCCGACCACCATGATTCGCGCCGGTTTCCTCACGCACACGGCTGCGGCACCGGATGAAACGGTCACACCTAACCTGCCCGAAGGCCCCAGGAGCGAATTCACCCTTGGCCTCGGCACCCGGCTCACCGGCGCCCTCCGCGTCGACCTTGCGTACCAGTATATCGACCAGGCAGACCGGCGAGGCCGGTCCACGGACGGAGGATTCACCACCCCCACCACTGCGGTGAACAACGGCCTGTACAAATTCAACGCTCATCTTTTCGGCGCGACCTTCGCGCTGGCCTTCTGACAGGGAGACCCAGACCATGACCCCTCGTATTTTCGCCGCCTCCCTGGCGCTTCTTCTGCCGGTGATCGGGGCCTGCCACAGCGATGAATCACTGAAGCCGCCGCCGGCTCCCGCGGTGCCATCCGGCGGCGCCATGTTCCAGACGTACGTCGCCATGGGCAACAGCATCACGGCGGGCTTTCAGTCAGCCGGCATTAACGACAGCACGCAATCACGATCCTACGCCGTGCTCCTTGCTGAGGCCATGGGGACGAGCTTCGTTCGCCCCGCGCTCAACTTGCCGGGATGTCCGCCGCCTTTTACCCACAACACAACGCAGACACGCCTGACGCCTCCCGGCTACCCGGCGTCCACCGGAACGAGCTGCTATCTCCGCGCAACCAACGGGACGCCGAATAACGTTGCGGTGCCGGGTGCTCGAGCCACAGAGATACTTTCGAATTTCGGGGTGCCGGTCTCGGCCT
This sequence comes from Gemmatimonadota bacterium, assembly GCA_039932125.1. Lineage (GTDB taxonomy): Bacteria > Gemmatimonadota > Gemmatimonadetes > Gemmatimonadales > GWC2-71-9 > DASYPP01. The sequence goes on along the minus strand of JBDTQP010000031.1, from coordinate 13,142 downwards.
CCAATGCGCTCACCCTGCTCTTTCTCGGCGGGCGCACGCAGCTGCAGGCCATGCAGGACCAGGACCCCACGTTCGTCTCGCTCTGGATCGGCAACAACGACGTGCTCGGCTCGCTTACCAGCCTGACGAATCCGGGAAACCCGCTTGCGGTCACCCCCCTCAATGTTTTTCAGGCCCAGTACGGAGAAATCCTCGATAGCATCCAGGCGGAGGGCGCCCAGGCGGTACTCATATCGGTAGCCGATGTCTCGGTGATTCCGTATGCGTCACGAGGCTCAGTCTATTGGTGCATAAAGAACCAGGCATGTGGTGCTCAGGGAGCATTTCCTCCCACACTTACCGTCTCCGACAATTGCGCCCCTGCAGTTACTGCCATCCCCGGTGCGCAAGGCGATTCGACGCTGGTCCCCTGGACCACCGGACTTCCCAAGCTCGATTCGGCCATCCATGGTATGGCCACCACACTCGACTGCACCGAGGACAACGTCGTCGTTCTTCCTTCGGAATACGCCAACCTGCGAACAGCGGTCGCCGGCTACAACGCCTTTATCCAGTCTGAAGCGGCGTCTCGGGGTTTCGCGTACCTCGATATCAACCCGCCGCTCCTGGCCAACGTGATCAACGGGACCATTCCACCATTTCCCGATCCCAGTCAGCTGGCGGACAGCCTTCTCACCTTCGGCCCGCTCTTCTCTCTGGACGGCGTCCATCCCAGTTCGCTCGCGCATGAGCTGATCGCCGACTCGGTTGCGTCCGCGATCAATCAGAAATACGGAACCACACTTCCCGTGCCGGTCTGCGGATCCATAACGTGCCCGGCACCAGTCGCACCGGCGCTGGCCCGGCGCCAGAAATAATTGAGTTCCGGTGTCACGTAAGGCGTGACTTGGGCGTTGATGACCGAAGGAGGGGGGCGATCCAGGTCGCCCTCTTTCTTTTTGCACCAGGTCTTAGTGCTACTCCAGAGCTTGTTATTCAAGTGCTCTTCTGACTGGATGATCAAGCATCTTGTGGAACAAGGGCTGCTGACAAACCGTGACACCGGAAGCCTCGGGCGCTGGAGCAGATGCGTAAAAGGATTAGGCCGATCATGCAGTACAATCACACAGGCGCGCAATCGCCAATCATCGAACTACCCTGCTCTTCGAGAAGAATGGAATACCGATGAACTGGACTCGCGAGAGAGCCCTCGCCATCATGCATGAGCACACCGCGTCCGAATCACTTCGGAAGCACATGTATGCCGTTGAAATTTCCATGAGGGCGATGGCGGTCAAGGAAGGAGAGAACCCGGACGAGTGGGGAATTGTCGGGTTGCTCCATGACTTCGACTACGAGCGATTCCCCAACTCGGCTCATTCCGCGACCGAGGAGCACCCGGCGGAAGGAGTTCGCATCCTCGCCGCCCAGGGATTTCCAGAACCCTGGCAGCGCGCCATCCTCGCTCACGCTAACTACTCAGGTGTTCCCCGGGACACCCCACTCGCCCGGGCGCTTTTTGCCGTGGATGAGCTATCGGGTTTCCTGGTCGCTTGTGCCCTGGTGCGGCCTTCGCGAAGCCTCGCCGAGGTTGAGGTATCGAGTGTCAGGAAGAAGCTCAAGGACAAGGGGTTCGCCCGGGGCGTGAGCCGCGAAGATGTGATCCAGGGTGCGGCGGAACTCGGCGTATCACTGGATGATCATATTGCATTCGTGCTGGCGGCACTCAAACCGGAAGAGCGCACACTCGGGCTGGGAACGAGTTGAGAGCGACTGATATGCGCCGGCCGGCGGATTCATCTCGTGTCACCCTGGAGCACCAGATCGACCGATGACCAGTCCGATCCTGCTCAACCCCACACCACTGACGTCACGGGAGCCGGGGTCGATCAACCAGGCAATCGATCGAGCTGCCGGAACTCGCCCGGTTCCCGGCAATCACGTTGAGCTGCTGATCGACGGTCCGCGCGCCTACGAGGTGATGTTCGAGATCATTGCCACGGCTCGGCACCATGTGCATTTCGAGAATTACATATTCCGATCGGATGAGATCGGGTGGACCTTTGCCGAAGCGCTTGCCGCCCGGGTGAAGGATGGCATCAAGGTCCGGGTTCTATACGATTGGCTGGGGTCATTCGCGACTCGCCCCAAGCTGTGGAAATATTTGCGCGGGGCCGGCGTCGAACTGCGCTCGTTCAACCCGCCGAAGCTGCTCGATGCCTTCGTCAACCTGTCACGCAACCATCGGAAGCTCGTTGTCGCCGATAGCGTCCGCGCGGTAACCGGCGGTCTCTGTATTGGCGATGAATGGGTGGGGAATCCCGCCAGGGGCATTATGCCGTGGCGTGATACAGCCATTGAAATCCAGGGTCCGGCCGCCGCTTCGCTAGACCAGGCATTCTATTCGATCTGGGGTGAGACCGGTTCATCCATTCCCGCCGAGGAGAACGTCGGCACCGTGGCGTCACGCGGGGATGTGTCCGTCCGCACAATCGTGGGAAAGCCTGGGCGCGAGCGCGTCTATAAGGTGCTCGAGCTTCTCGCCGCGAGCAGCGTCCAGCGACTCTGGATCACCGACGCGTACATGGTTCCTCCGCCACGGCTTTTCCAGGCTTTCGTGGATGCGGCGCGCGATGGAGTGGACATCCGGATGCTGGTCCCGGGCTCTAGCGATGTGGCGCTGGTCCGCAACTTTACCCGAATAGGGTATCGGGACCTGTTGCGCGCAGGGGTAAGAATCTTTGAGTGGGAGGGTCCCATGCTCCACGCGAAGACCCTTGTAGCCGACAGTTGCTGGACCAGAGTCGGGACCAGCAACCTCAATGCATCGAGCCTGCTGGGGAATTTCGAGCTGGACGTGCTCATCGAGGATGTGGAATTCGCCCGGCTGATGGAAGAACAGTTCCGCCGGGATCTCTCCAAAAGCGCCGAAATTATTCGTGGCAGGCTCCGGGCGCCGGACCGATTCCAGCGAGTTCTCCCATCACGACTGACCAGGCAAGGCCCCGAAGAAGGGCCCCCATTCCATCAAAGGAGCAGGCGGGAAGGCAGGCGTCGCGCTGTCGTCGCTCTCTGGACGGTTGTGACCGGCGCTCGACGGTCCATCTACGGTCCGGCCGCCCTCGTGCTCATTGCGCTCGGCAGTCTCCTTCTGATTCTCCCGAAGGTGATGGCGTACGTCTTCGGGCTGATCTGCGTCTGGCTCGCCGTGGCGGCTACCCGGGAGGCCGTCCGCCGCCGTGGCGGGTGATCACAGGAGGCTTTTAAGGCAATTACAGCCAAGACGTTAGATCGTGTTGGCGGTGCGCGGCAGACCTCCCTATTCTTTACACCGCCATGCTCCGAGATTTCCTCAACGATTGTCCCAGACCCTGCGTAAACCAGACGTGAGCGACCACGATCTCGCCCAGCAGGCCGCTCAGGGTGACAGTGATGCTTTCAGTAAGCTGATTGACCGGCATGCCGCCGCGGCGCGCCGCCTCGCCAGGACCGTCCTTCAGAATTCGGAAGATGCCGATGATGCCGCACAGGACGGCTTTCTGCTCGCCTGGCGCCACATCGATCGCTACGATCCCAATCGGCCCTTCGCACCCTGGCTCATGCGCATTGTCATGAATGCCGCCGCCGATCTCCGGCGGAAACGGAAAGTGAGAAGTACCGAGCAGTTGCCACCGGGTGCACCGGCCAGGGGCGGCTCGCCTGAAGAAGAAACGGACCGTACTCTGTTTCGAACGGAGCTGACCGAGGCGCTGAAGCAGCTGCCGGATCGGCAGCGCACCGCAGTGGTGCTTTTTGATGCTGAAGGCTACGGGCATGCCGATATCGCGGCGATCCTCGGCATTCCGGAAGGAACGGTTCGCTCAGACGTGTTTCATGCCCGGAGAGCATTGCGCAAGGCGCTCACGCAGTTTCGCGAGGAGTCATCATGACGGGGAATGCATTTGATAGCGAGCGAGACCCTGAGCTCGGGGCCCTGCTCCGGGAATACCTCGAACCCTCGCATCATGCGGCTTTCGTGCAGCAGGTGCTTGGACGCATCAGGGCCACCGACTCGAGCTGGGAAGTGCTGAGTCGGTGGGCTCGCCCGAGCGTCGCGGCACTCATTGCCTTTTTCATGGGCGCCGCCGTCTGGTTTGCGCTGGCAGGAAACAGCGAAACCCCGGCAACTCTCTCGGATGCTGTGCGCCCGGGCGATGCGCCGGCCCCGCTTTTTTCTAGAGTGCAGCCCGACAATGAACTGGTGCTGGAAGTGGTGCTGGAACGGTAGGAGGGGTGCGTTGCCCTGCGCCATCAGCCACACGTTTTGGCGTTACGCGATCAGCGATAAAGCAGCATAGACTGAGCACGGAGTGCACATGACTTCTACATGGAAAGCTTCACTTCTCCTGGGCGCCGCGTTCGTCGTCGGTGCACTCTCGGGAGGAACCGCGATCGGGCTGGCTGAGCGCCGCGGATCGGGTTCCGGCGATCATGATCACCATCATCATGATTCCGGAGATCACGTCGAGTTCCTGGTAAAGGAGCTGAAACTCACGGTCTCGCAACGTGACAGTGTGCAGGCTATCCTCGATCGGTACCGGCCCAAAATGGATTCCATCTGGCGGCAGCTCGGCCCCCGATTTGAAACCATCAAGGATTCGATCAGCACCGACATCCGCCGCCAGCTGACGGCCGAGCAGCAGAAGACCTATACCGAAATGATCCGGCGGCTCGATGCCGATCATTCTGGAGCTAAAGACTGAACATGGGCAATCGATTTTTCCTGGCGACGCTGTGCTTGGCGATCGCCGTTTCCACTGCATCGGCCCAGGACTCGACGGCGGCTCGAGTCGCTGAGCGGGACTCCAGCGCGGCTCGACTCGCGGCCCAGGAGCCGACCGTCACGCTGGTCGAGGCAATCCGGCTGGCCGAGCGGGTACAGCCGACTGTCGTGCAGGCACAGGGCAGCGTGCGCAATGCCGGCGCCCAGTTGAGGGCAGCCTACGGTCAGTTTCTCCCCAGCGTGAATGCGTCTACCAGCGCCGGTAATTCCTTTTCGGAAGGCCAGTCGCGCACGGATCCCCTCACTGGCCAGATCCTGAACGGCAACTCGAGCAGCACCAGCGTGAGCGCCGGCCTCTCCGGAAGCATCGACCTTTTCACCGGCTTCCGACGCGGTGCCGACGTCCGCTCCGCGAAGGCGCAGGGCCTTGCTGCCGAGGCCAACCTCCTGGATGCGCGCTTTCAATCGAAACTCAATACGACCCAGGAGTTTCTTTCCGCGCTCTACGCCAGCCAGCTGCTGAGCGTGCGTCAGGCCAGCGTCCGGCGGGCTGAGGAGCAGCTCAAGGTCTCGATCGCCAAGCTCGCCAGCGGATCGGCTACTCGATCGGATTCGCTGCGATCTCTGGTGACCCTCGGTAATGCCCGGCTCCAACTGGTCAATGCCCAGTCTGACCTCGCGACATCGGAAGCCAATCTTGGCCGGCTGATTGGCGTGAACTCCAGAGTTCACGCTACAGATGATTCCTCCTATTACGAGGTCAAGGCTCCCCTCGACACGAACTCGCTCCGGTCGGAGGCGGAATCGCAGTCACCGCGCGTTCAGAGCACCGCCGCGAGCGAAATGGCCGCTGGAGCCGCCGTGTCCGCCGCAAAGGCAGGGTACTGGCCCACGCTGAGCCTCAATGGCAATTACAATTACAATGGCAGCGACCGCAACGATTTTTCATTGTTCAACAATCGGTCGGTGAGCCTTCAGCTCTCGTGGCCATTGTTTAACCGCTTTACCCGCGAGCGCACTATTACGACGCAGGAAAGCAATCTTGACGTCGCTGCGGCGCAGGCTGAAGACGCCAGGCTGCAGGTCCAGGCATCGCTCACCACTCAACTGGCTCAGCTCGACGCTTCCCGGCTTCGTATCGAGATCACGCAGGTGAGTGTCCGTGCCGCCCAGGAAGACCTTCGGGTACAGCAGGAGCGGTATCGTCTCGGCGCCTCGACCATTGTCGATCTGCTCACGTCGCAGGAAGCGCTCGACCAGGCCGAGGTCGACGCCGTCAATGCCCGGTTCGATTTTCTCCGGGCCAAGGCGCAAATCGAAGCCCTCATTGGAAGGCCGCTATGAGCACCCTGGACACGACCGCGGAACGGATGGCCCAGCTCCCGATGGATGTTCCCCGGGACTCGGTAATCGTCACTCGCAACCTCAAGCGCGAATATGTCATGGGCGACGAAGTCGTCCGCGCGTTGCGCGGCGTCGATGTCACCATCCGCAAGAACGAGTTTGTGGCCATCATGGGGCCCTCGGGCTCGGGCAAGTCGACCCTGATGAACATGATCGGCTGCCTCGACACCCCGACCGAGGGCGAGTACTGGCTCAACGGCCACCGGGTCTCCGACCTCAATGACAACGAGCTCGCGCGGATCCGAAACCGGGAAATCGGCTTCGTCTTTCAGACATTCAATCTGCTTCCCCGGGCCACCGCCCTGCACAACGTGGAACTCCCACTGGTGTACGCCGGTTTTGGAGGAAAGGAACGGCGTCAGCTGGCAGAGGAGGCGCTGACGCGCGTGGGACTCAGGGACCGGATGGGGCATAAGCCGAACGAGCTCTCTGGCGGTCAACGGCAGCGCGTTGCGATCGCCCGTGCGCTGGTCAACAAACCGAGCATTCTGCTGGCCGACGAGCCCACGGGTAATCTTGATTCGACGACCGGCGAGGAGATCATGGCATTGTTTGAGAATCTGTACGCGCAGGGGCAGACGATTTTACTGGTCACCCACGAGCACGATATCGCCGAGCACGCGTACCGGCAGGTCCATATCCTGGATGGCAAGGTCTCACGGGACTTCGCGACACCGGGCAAGACACAGAACATGGTCGGCGTCTAGGTGTGTGAGCACCTGCGGCCGAGGAGCACGGTCGTCTACCGACTGTTAAACCTGTACCCCAGATTTACCTATGCGTAATACCAGACTGCTGTTTTTGACGATCGTTGCCCTCTCCGCCTGCAAGAAAGAAGCGGCGCCGCCGCCCGCGGTATACCAGGCGGTCCCGGTCACCCGGCGCGATGTGATTGTGTCCGCTCAGGCATCCGGCGCTATTCAGCCCGATACCACGGTGGAAGTGAAGTCCAAGGCTTCGGGAGAGATTCTCCAGATCATGGTGGAGACTGGTCAGCAGGTGAAGCGTGGCGCGCTCATGGTGAACGTGGATCCGCGCACGGCCCGGAACACCATGGCCCAGACTCAGGCCGAGTTCGAGGTCGCCCGTGCTACGCTCGGCAACGCCCGATCGCAGAAGCGCCGGTCCGATGAGCTGTTTCAGTCGCAATCCATTACGGAGAGTGAGCACGAGACCGCACAACTCACCTATGCCAATGCCATCGCTGACTCGGTCAGGGCTGTTGTCGCACTGGAGAACGCGCGTATCCGGCTGGAGGACACCGACGTGCGAGCGCCGATCAACGGCGTCATTATTGAAAAGAACGTCGAGCGTGGCCAGGTCATCTCCTCGCCGACCAACGACGTTGGCGGCGGCACCGTGCTGCTCAAGATGGCAGACCTGAGCCTGGTCCAGGTTCGTACGCTGGTGGACGAGACTGACATCGGGAAAATCAAGCCGGATCTTCGCGCGACCGTAACTGTTGATGCCTTCCCCAACCGCCCCTTTGAAGGCACCGTGCTCAAGGTTGAGCCGCAGGCCGTGACCCAGCAGAATGTGACCATGTTTCCTGTTCTCATCCGCATTGAAAATCGGGAAGGGCTTCTGCGCCCCGGCATGAACGCGGAGGTGGAGATTCACGTCGGACAGCGAAACCAGGTTCTCGCAGTGCCCAATGCGGCGCTCCGGACCACGCGCGACGTTTCGTCCGCCGCGACGGTGCTGGGGCTTGATCCCAAGGAGGTAGAGACGCAACTCGCCTCCGCGACGCCCGCTACCCGGCAGGATTCCTTGGGGGCCAGGAGTGGTACTGATGGCGGGAAGCCCGATTCGGCCAAAAAACCAGCGGGCAACACCATGACGATGCCGGACGGCCGCTCCATACCGCTGCCTGAAGGTGTCACCGAGGCACAGATCCAGGGCATCATGCGGAAGCGAATGTCGGGTGGCCAGGTGACCGCCGAGGAGAGCGCGCTGCTCCGGAAGGTGTTCTCCGGGATGAGCGGTGGCGGCCGTGGGCGCCAGGCCCAGGCCCAGAGCAGCGACTATCAGTTCGGCGGGCGGTACATCGTGTTCGTGCTTCGGAACGGAAAGCCCTTCGCGGTGAATGTGCGAACCGGTCTTACCGACATGGACTACAGCGAGGTGGTGGAAGGGCTCTCGGAGACCGATTCCGTGCTGGTACTTCCCAGCGCGAGTCTCGTGGCTTCACAGGATGAATGGCGGGAGCGCATGGCTCGGGTAACCGGAGGTGGCAGCATGGGTGGCATGCGTCAGGCCACGACTACCACGAGCGGCGCCACGCCAGCACCCGCCACAGGAGCTCGGCGATGATCCCCGTTGGCGAGACCGTCGGTGTCGCGCTGACGTCAATTCGCGCCAACAAGATGCGGGCGTTCCTGACCATGCTGGGCGTAATCATCGGCGTCGGCGCGGTCATCACCATGATTTCGCTGGGGAACGGGGCCAAAAAGGCGGTCGAAGAACAGATCGCCGCGATGGGCGCCCGCCTGTTGTCGGTTTACCCGGGCCAGATGTTTACCGGCGGTATCTCGTCTGCCAACCGGGTGAGTCTCACGACCGACGACGCGGCTGCACTCGCCCGCGACGCGCACATGCTCGACGCTGTCGTCCCTGAATTCAGCTCGTCGATGACAGTCAAGTATGGCAACAAGAATCTCAATGTATCCATTGTGGGCACCACGTCGAACTACGCACCGGTCAAGAATTACACGATGCCTTACGGCACGATGTTTACGGAGGGAGACGACCAGGCTCGCCAGCGCTATGCGATTCTCGGCGCGGACGTGCCGACTCTGCTCGATGCCAATGCCGCGGCGCTGCTCCATCAGACTATTCAGATCCGGGGTATTCCGTTCGAAGTGCTCGGAATTCTCTCTCGAAAGGGTTCCTCCTCTGGATCATTTCAGAACGTGGACGAGCAGGTCCTGATTCCCTTGCAGACGGCCCAGTATAGAATCTTCGGGAACAATCGTCTCCGGCAAATCTCGGTCGAAGTTGCTGAAGGTGTTCCCATGGAACAGGGCATGGTGGACCTCGAGCGGGTTATGCGGAGAGAGCACAAGATCCGGCCGGGTGGCAACAACGACTTCACGATCCGCAACCAGATGGAACTTCTCGCTACCCAGCAGCAGACAACCGAGGTCTTTGGCTCGCTGCTGGCCGGCATTGCCGCGGTCAGTCTCATCGTAGGCGGCATCGGGATCATGAACATCATGCTCGTGTCAGTCACCGAGCGTACCCGTGAAATCGGCGTGCGCAAAGCCCTCGGAGCCACCCGGCTCAATATCATGCTCCAGTTCCTGATCGAAGCCCTCGTGCTCTGTCTGCTGGGTGGCGCTCTTGGCGTCGGCGCCGGCGCATGGGCTTCCAGCGTCATGGCCAAGAGCTACGGCTGGAATACGCTCATATCAGTGGACGCGATCGCCATGGCGTTTGGATTTAGCGCCGCAGTCGGCATTGTGTTCGGAATCTGGCCCGCGAGCCGGGCCGCCAAGCTGGACCCGATCGTCGCGCTGCGGTACGAATAGACCGCGGCGCGGGCGCGCACAACGCTGTGCGCCAGGCGACTCTTCGAGGGGGCGAGCTGTCCGGTTCGCCCCCTTTTGCTGCTTTGAAACTGACCCCTTTCGCTCCGCGTCCTGACGCTCTACCGTACTGCTGGTCCGGCACTTTGATCCCCCATCCTGAGGATGCTTCGTGTTGCTTCTCGTCCTTGCCGTCCTGCTGCAGACTCGGGATACTACCGCAGGAATCAGCGGCCGCGGCCGTCCCGAAGTCTCGATTCCCCGTATTGAAGCGGAAGTCGTGGTGGATGGAAACCTGGACGAACCTGCCTGGCAGCAGGCAACCCGGCTGAATGGATTTTCCCAGTATGAACCGGTCGATGGGCGGCCCGCCGAGGAGAACACAGAAATCCTGGTTTGGTATGCGCCGAATGCGATCTACTTCGGCATCATCGCCCACGATCGGCAACCGGGTACTATCCGCGCAACCCGGGCCGACCGGGACAACATCGATTCCGATGATCACGTGATCATCTACCTGGACACCTTCAATGACCGACGCCGGGCGTTCTTTTTTGCGGTCAATCCGCTGGGCATTCAGCAGGACGGAGTCCGCAGCGAAGGGGCGTCCAGCGCCGGCAACATCTTCGGCGGCAGCATCGACAAGAACCCTGATTACCTGTATGAGTCGCGTGGACATGTGACCGACCAGGGATACGTTGTCGAGGTGCGAATTCCCTTCAAGAGTCTCCGCTATCCCGGCAGTGGCGAGCAAAGCTGGGGAATCAATTTTCTCCGGCGGATTCAGCGGACAGGATATAACGACACGTGGACGGACGTGCACCGGGCGAGTGCCAGTTTCCTGCTGCAGGCCGGCACCATTACCGGGCTTCACGATCTTCACCGGGGTGTCGTGGTGGAGGCGCAGCCCTTCGTCACGGCCTCGGCGAACGGCGCGCGAGACACCTTCGGCAACTTTAACCGCGAGCAGGTCGATCCCGAAGCAGGGGTGAACTTCCGGGTCGGACTCACGAACCTTTCTCTCGACGCGACCGTCAATCCTGATTTCAGCCAGGTCGAATCGGATGTCAGCCAGGTGACCGTCAATCAGCGGTTCGCCCTCTTCTTTCCTGAGAAACGGCCCTTCTTTCTCGAAGGAATCGAGCTATTCAGCACACCAAACCAGCTGGTCTATTCGCGGCAGATTGAAAATCCGATCGCCGGGGCCAAGGTGACGGGAAAATTCGGGAATTTTGGTCTCGCCTACCTTTCGGCGGTGGACCAGGTGGACGAGGATGGTGATGGCAGCAACGAGGATGTTCTTTTCAACATCACTCGCCTCCGCCGCGACTTTGGCTCCAACTCAGTTGCGGGAGTGACGTTTACCGATCGAAGCCTGCTCAACTCCCCGGGATACAACCGTGTCCTGGCCGGAGACGTTCGCTATGTATTCGCGAAGCTCTATTACCTGGAAGGCCAGGTCGGCGGATCATGGACGACGAATGGAGCCGGTCCCGCCGTGTCATCACCTCTCTGGAAACTTGAATTCGACCGGACGGGACGCGCCTGGGGGTTCAACTATCAGCTGAACTCCATCGGTGAAAACTTCATCACCCGATCCGGTTTCGTGAACCGGCGAGACGTCCAGACTATCAGCGGTTTCAACCGTTTAACATTGTATGGCAAACGCGGGGCATTCCTCGAGAACTATACGACCTTCTTCGGTCCCCGGCGGATCTATCATTACGGTGACCTTGGCGGCGATGCCATCGAAGGAAGCGAGGAGATGCACAACAGTTTCAAGTTCCGCGGAGGGTGGAGTGTGGACGCGCAAATCAACCGGGAGTTTGTTGACTTCGATGCTCAGGACTATTCACTCTACGAGGTGGATACTGGAGCTGGCGGGCCGCAGCCCTTCGCCACCGCGTCGGGAAGCTCTGGTCCGACGATCTCTCTCGGGGTGAAGACTCCGACCTTCCAGTTGTTCAGTGCCTCGGCAAGCGTCGGTTTCGGTCAAACCGCAATCTTCGCCGAAGCGGCAGATGGCAACGGTCTGCAGCTCAACGGCTCGATTGCTCTGCGGCCGAGCCGGGGACTGCGGGTGGAACTGAGTACCCAGGTGCAACGACTCAAGCGAGCGACTGACGGCAGCGAATTCGCCCGAAGCATCATCCCGCGGCTCAAGGTCGAGTACCAGCTTACGCGATCCATTTTCTTCCGGGTGGTCGGCGATTATGTATCACAGCGGGTCTCGGCTCTTCGCGATCCGGCGACCGGCCTGCCCATCCTGGTCGGCGGGTCACCAGTTCAGGCATCCAGCGATAATGATTTCCGGCTCGACCTTCTGGCCTCGTTCGAGCCGACGCCGGGAACCGTGGCCTTCTTTGGATACGGTAGCTCGATGGTCTCGGGCCGAACGCTGGGGTTCCGCGATCTTGAGCGGCTGAACGACGGCTTTTTCGTGAAGCTCGCATACCAGTTCAGGAACTGACGTCCGCGCCCTACCCGGCCGGCCGGCGAAATAGAACCGACCGAAGGTTTGTATCGTTACTTGAGCGGCTCCAACCAGCAGACCAATGACCGATACCATGGATCCACCGTCGGCCCCATCCGAATCGATCCCGGACCGGCCGCCATCGCCTCCCCTCGTGCACCGCCACCACTGGCTGGTGAGGGTGTGTCATTGGGCAAACGCATTGCTGCTCGTGGGAATGATTGCGAGCGGTCTTCAGATTTACAACGCGTACCAGTTGTTCGGCCCTCGAGATGCGAGCTATGGTATCCCCAACCCGGTAAAGCTGCTGCATGGCTCGCCCGCCGTCCCGGAGTGGGCCCGCCTGGGTGGTTGGCTGGCCGGCGGACTCAACTGGCACTTTACCCTGGCCTGGCCGTTCGTACTCACCGGACTGGCGTACGTGCTCTACCTCCTGGTATCGGGGGAATGGCGCTCACTTCTCTTTCGTCCCCGGGATGTGCAGCCCGCCGTGCAGATGCAGCTCTACTATCTGCGTCTCCGCAAGGAGCATCCCCCCCAGGGTAAACACAACGCGCTTCAGAAAGCCGCCTACACCTCGATCCTGGTGCTGGGGGCGCTCTCGGTCCTGACGGGCTTTGCACTCTACAAGCCGGTGCAGCTCGGCTGGCTGACGACAATTTTTGGCGGATACGAACTCACCCGTTACTGGCATTTCGTCGCCGTCTGGGTCTTCGTTGCCTTTACCCTTCTGCACGTGGTGCTCGTATTCGTGGTGGACCCCGCTTCGCTTCGCGCCATGATCACAGGATGGTATCGTGGAAGGTTTCCCAGCCATGACTGATCGTCGCCTGGACCGTCGTGATTTTCTGAGGCTTGGACTGGTTGCCGGCCCTGCGGCGCTCGTTGCGTCGTGCGGCTGGGATGGAGGACCGGCGATCGAATCACGTCTTCGATCGTTCTCGCGGGTGAACGACTGGATCGGAGAAAAGCTCACATCGGGCAATCGACTCGCCCG
>JBDTQP010000030.1:0-18524 GCA_039932125.1 Gemmatimonadota bacterium | reverse complement strand
TGAGCCTGCAGGAGGCTCTCGGCAGCATCGGGACCAGCAGTGTTCCCTCTCCGTCGAGACTACCGGCGCGAAGCGCGCCGCCTCCCCCAGCCTTGCGCCGGGAGCCTCCGCGTGGGATGGGTGAGGCCGCGCCGGCTTCCCCACCACCCCGGCCACCTCAGACGGCGGCCCCGCCGGCGCCGTCCCCCCCTGTCGACACCATTCCATTTACTCTCGATGGATTGGAGCACTCGTGGATGGCCATCGTCGCGGATGCCAGGAAGGAGAGCCCGTTTCTCGGCGAAGCGCTTGCGGCCGCGCGACCGGTGGCCGCCCATGCGCCAGACGTATCGATCGAGATCCAGGATCCTAACCCGATGATTTCCGAACGTCTCGCCAGGCAGCGCGACAGGGTAGAAGCTGTGATTTCCCGGCACGTTGGCGCGGCGGTCGCGCTTAAATTCAGCTCTGGCTCAACCCCACCTGACCTGGAGGAGAAGCCGAAAAGTCGGCGGATGTCGGATTCCGGAGCCAGGGCCGAGCGGCTGAAAACCCTGCGACAGAAGGATCCAGCGCTCGACGTCGCCGCCGATGAGTTAGATTTGGAGATCGTGGATTGAAGAACGTTACCGGCGAGGTTGTCTCCTTGGCGTCTGTCCACTGCACTGGGTAGGTTGCGATGGTGGCAACCCAATGTATATTGCGATTTGACAGGAACTTACGATAAATAATGGCAGACATTCAGCAGCTGTTTCAGCTGGGCCAGCAGATGCAGGGCCGGCTTCAGCAGATACAAAGCGATCTTGCCTCGCAGACGATCGAAACGTCCGCGGGAGCGGGCCTTGTAAAAGTGACCGCGGATGGCCGCGGAACGATTCGCTCAATCACGATTGACCCGGTAATCTTTGCTGAGCGTGATGCCGAGTTTCTCTCCGATTTGGTCATGGCCGCCGTCGCAGATGCCCAGCGCCGCGCCCAGGAGATTCTCCAGGCCGAAATGAAAAAGGTTCAGCCATTTCCCTTCAGTCTGCCGCTCTGACCGGTGGCGGCGATTGAAGATCTGATTTCCGAATTTGCCAGGCTGCCGGGAATCGGGCGCAAGACCGCTCAGCGATTGACGTACCACCTGTTGCAGCAGTCCCCTGAACAATCGTCCCGCCTTTCGGCGGCGCTTACCCAGGTAACGGAACGGGTGAGGCCCTGCCGGATCTGCGGGACGCCTACCGAGACGGAGAGCTGTGAGTTCTGCCTCGACCCCCGCCGCGATCCGGCGGTGGTCTGTGTCGTGGAAGAAGCCTCGGCGGTTGGCGTTATGGACCGGGCGACCGGATTTCGCGGGCGATATCACGTCCTTGGAGGACGCCTCGATCCGCTGGCGGGCGTAGGACCTGAATCGTTGCGCATGGACCAGCTGGTGCGTCGCGTCCGCGAAGATGGTGTCCGGGAAGTTATTCTTGCGACGAATCCTTCGATGGAGGGGGAAGTGACCGCCACCTATATCCAGCAGATGCTTGCTGGCCTGGGGGTGCGGGTGACCCGGCTGGCGAGAGGATTGCCGGTTGGCGGAGATCTCGAATACATCGATGGAGTAACCCTGGCTCATGCGCTTTCCGAGCGACAGGAAGTTCGCTGATGCGATCGCGAACGCTGGTATTCCTGGGGGGAGCCATGCTCGGGCTCACTGCCGGATGGCTCGTCGGTCAACGGCAACTGGTGAAGAGCCGGGAAGATCTGTTCAGTCCGCAGCCGCTTAAACGATTGTCGGCGTTGGGGTTTATCTCCGGATTGCCCGCGGTAGACACGGTCCGGCTATTGCGTGATTACCTCGCATGGGAATCACAACCCATGCTACGTCATCGGGCCCAGCGAATACTGCGACGGATTGAAGCCACGCTCGGATAAAACGGGAGGGAGATGTCAGGCGCGTCCAGTTGGTCATTCCGCGAAGAAGATGCGAAAAGCATCCATGCCATTCTGGTCGAGTTCCTGCGCGAATCCAGCGCGCGGACAGCGCTGATCGTCGACCGTACCGGCCAGATGATCACCACGGCTGGTGAGGCGCCCACCTTCGACCCTACGGCTTTCGCGTCGCTGACCGCCGCCGATTTCAGCGCCAACGACCAGTTGGCGAAGATGATTGGGGAACCCGAGTTTGGCGCGCTCTTCCACCAGGGTGAGAAGGAATCGATGTATCTCGCTGATATCGCTCGGCGAGTCATCCTCGTAGTGCTCTTCGATAATCGTACGACGCTGGGCCTGGTCAAACTTCGGGTCAAGAACGCGGTGGGCGAGCTCAACCGTGTCTTCGAAGAAATGTTCAGCCAGGATGGCGCCGGCCGATCCCACGTTGAAACCGGATTCCTGGGCGAGGCGGAAGATGAGATCGACAAGCTCTTTGGTTGAGGAGGGGATGGGTATCGCATGTCGATGATCAATCACGCAGCACGGGAAATCAACTGTAAGCTGGTCTATTACGGTCCCGGGCTGGGCGGCAAGACGACGAATCTTGAACACGTCTATGGGAAAGTGTCTCCCGGCTCGCGGGGCAAGATGATTTCACTCGCCACCGAGACCGAGCGGACACTCTTCTTTGACTTCCTGCCGGTCGACCTCGGAACCATCCGCGGGTTCAAGACCCGTTTCCACCTGTATACGGTGCCGGGGCAGGTCTACTACAACGCCTCCCGAAAATTGATTCTCAAAGGGGTCGACGGCGTGGTCTTCGTCGCCGACAGCCAGATCGAGCGCATGGAGGCCAACATCGAATCCATGCAGAACCTGTACGACAATATGGCCGAGCACGGATACGATCTGACGCGGATGCCGTTTGTCATCCAGTACAACAAACGTGATCTTCCGAATGCCGCGCCCATTGGCGAGCTGCAGGCCGCGTTGAACCCGGGGTGGCCGGTCACCGACCCCGTGCGGCAGCGGAACCTGCCTGACCCGTACCACGCGGGTGAAAGCCTGGTCGAGCAGCTGGACGGCGAATGGATCGAACGGGCGCCCTACTTCGAGGCCGTCGCGTTGAGCGGCGATGGTGTGTTCGATACGCTCAAGGCAATCAGCAAACTGGTGCTCAAGAGCCTCGGGTGACGGGGTGTTCTACGATGGGCGATCCCGGACTGGATCGCCCTTTTTCATTTACGGACCCATGCATCTAAGTCGAGATCGTCGCCGCACACTGCGGCAAATGCATTGTCCCGTTCACCGGCTGTAAAAGATGTGGACCCTCCCGAACATCATTACGCTCGTTCGCATCTCGTTCACCCCGGTGATCGCCCTGCTTCCGTTTATCGAGGGTTACTGGCCCAAGCTCATTGCTTTCTTCATTTTCCTCGCTGCTGCGATCTCCGACGTCTGGGATGGCTATCTCGCCCGAAGCAGGAATCAGGTAACCGACTTCGGCAACTTGCTGGACCCGATCGCGGATAAGCTTCTGCTCTTCGCCACGCTCATTCCCATCTACTTCATCTCCAGCGCACGTCACGACCTGTATGACATTCCCTTCTGGGGCAGCATTCCGCTCTGGGTTTGTGTTCTGCTCATTGGGCGTGAGGTCGCCATGACGCTTTTTCGCTGGTGGGCCAAGCACAAGGGGGTAGTCATCCCGGCAGGGGGTGCCGGCAAGCTCAAGACGGTCATCCAGAATATCTTTATTGGGGCCGTGATGCTCTGGTTCGCCTTTCGCGACGCCAGGAAGCCGATGGGATGGGAGCACAATCGTTATGCCCAGTACTGGAACGAATTCCATGGCGGCTTTGTGGCGGTGGCACTCTTCGTGGCTGCGGCGCTCACCGTCTATTCCTTCGCCGTCTACATGTACCACTACCGCCGGCTCTTCACCGCGCGTGCGCGCTGACCGCTTTCGATTCTCCTCCGCGCGCTCCACGGGCGTGCCCGGCATGAGGAGTCTGCGGAATGCTTTCACCTCTCCCTCCTCGCGAACAGCTCCACCATGAACATCGAAGTCGTCACGATAGGCACCGAGCTGTTGCTGGGTTTCACGGTGGACACCAACGGAGTCGAAATTGGACAGGCACTCGCGGAAGCTGGTGTCCGGGTGTGCCGGCGTACCTCGGTCGCTGACCAGGCGGAAGCAATTCGCGACGCGGTGAGCGCGGCACTTGGACGCACTGGCGCGGTGCTGACCACCGGAGGGCTGGGGCCGACCCGGGATGATATTACCAAGAAATGTCTCGCCGATCTCTTTGGGGCGCGGCTCGAATTTCAGGAGAAAGTCTGGCAGGAACTGCTGCAACGCATGGCGAAATATGGCCGGGTGCCCTCGGAGAGCAATCGTTCACAAGCTGAAGTGCCTCGTGGCGCAATTGTTCTCCCCAACCCGCTGGGTACAGCGCCGGGAATCTGGCTCGAAGGTTCCCGGGGATTCGTCATCATGCTTCCCGGAGTGCCCAGCGAGATGCGCGGGTTACTGATAAACCAGGTTGTGCCACGCCTCCGCGCGCGAGCGGGGGGCAGCGTAATTCGTTCGATGACGCTTCGCACGACCGCCATTCCGGAGTCTTCCCTGGCAGAATTGCTTGGGAACATTGAGAAAGCAATCCATCCGCTGACGCTCGCCTATTTGCCAGGACTCGAAGGAGTGGATCTCAGGGTCACTGCCTGGGAAACCTCGCCAGAGATTGCGGCCGACCGGCTCGGCGCAGCCCGGCGAACCATCATGGAGCGGGCCGGTCCCCACATCTATGGCGAGGGCGAGGCTGACCTCGCAGCGCTGGTGCTCGATCGCGCGCGACAGGCCTCGCAGCGCATCGCCGTCGCTGAATCCTGTACCGGGGGGATGATCGGCGAGCGACTCACCGCGGTGCCGGGGAGCTCGGACGCGTTTGTCGGCGGAGTCATCGCGTACGAAAATGCGGTCAAGATTCGCGACTTGGGTGTTCCAGCAGAGCTGATTGCCACGCATGGAGCGGTAAGTCAGCCCGTGGTTGAGGCCATGGTGAAAGGTGTGGCTTCACGCTTCAACACCGGTCTCGCAATGGCTGTGACAGGAATAGCCGGTCCGTCCGGCGCCACCGCCGACAAACCCGTCGGGCTTGTCTGGTATGCCACCATGGTCCGCGACAAGGTTGAATCCTCCCGGTATGTTTTTCCCGGTCCCCGCGAAAATGTTCGAGCGCGAGCCACGCAGGCCACCCTGTTTCAGTTGTTCCGAGGGCTCGATGGTAGCGAAGGCCTGCCAGCCTGACGGATCTCGCTGGTACACCCGTTGCTATTATCTTTCCGTTCCTGATCTTAGCCGAGAGCGTTCCAAGTGACTGATAAACCAAAACTTGCCGATCAAGATCTCAACCAGGCCGATGGCGTCGTGGACGACGCGTCGGTGACAACCGATGCCGATACGGCGGACTCTGCTCTCCATCCGACGTCAATCGGCACAAACTCCGGCGGACTCCCCGCGGAGCCCACGGAGGAGAGAGCAGCCCGCCTTCAACGTGAACTGGACGACAGCCAGGACAAGCTTCTCCGCCTGGCGGCGGAGTTCGACAATTTCAGGAAACGCATCGCGCGAGAACGGGTTGAGCTGGCGGATCGAGCTCAAGCTGCGTTCGTCATGAAAATGCTGGATGTTCTCGATGACCTCGATCGCCTGGTGGCTGGCGAATCTGCGGCTGCGCAGAATGGTCCGCTCTATGACGCGACCGTGCTGATCAACCGGAAGCTCTGGAAGGAATTGGAAGCTGCCGGACTCGAGAGACTGGATCCCGCGGGTGAGCCTTTCGATCCCACGAAACATGAGGCCGTTTCTGTCGTCGCACCGCCCTCGCCAGACAAGGACCACACCGTGAGCGCAACGTTTCAGACGGGATACCTGTTCAAAGGATCCCTGATTCGGCCGGCTCGTGTGCAGGTGTTTTCCGACCAGGGGCAACCGTAGGTGGCGAGCAAGGATTTTTACCAGGTCCTGGGCGTCCCCGACAATGCGACGCCCGCCGATGTCAAGAAAGCCTATCGCCGCCTGGCGAAGCAGTACCATCCGGACGCGAATCCCAGTAATCCCCAGGCGTCTGAGCGCTTCAAGGAAATTTCGGAAGCGCACAGCGTGCTGTCCGATACCGAGAAGCGCAAACACTACGACCAGATGCGCCGGCTGGGCGCGTTTGATGGTTTCCAGCGGCAGGGCGGCGGGCCACGCCAGCGACCCGACCAGGGATCCCAGGGCGCTCCGGGTGGAGCTGAATCCTACGATTTCGGCGATATCTCCGGATTCGGGTTGGGGGACATCTTTTCCTCGATATTCGGTCGCGGCCGGCGAGAGGACCATGGCGGCGAGGCCGTCGAGGCGGTAGTCGATGTCCCGTTCCGCGTCGCGGCGCTGGGTGGAAAAGTCCAGGTCGTGCTTCCCATTACCGAGAGCTGCTCAGCTTGTCATGGCAGCGGTGCTGCGCCCGGTGCCAAGCTCAATACCTGTCCCGAATGCAATGGAAGAGGCACCATCTCCTTCGGCCAGGGAGGATTTGCCGTCAACCGGCCCTGTCCTCAGTGCCGCGGGCGGGGAAAGATTCCGACCGAGAAATGCCCGGTCTGCCAGGGCGCCGGAGAGATGCGCACCCAGAGAGAGATCATGATTCCCGTGCCGCCGGCGACGGAGTCGGGACAGAAGATCAGGCTCAAGGCGCAGGGCGAGCCTGGCCGGGCAGGGACTCCAGTCGGCGATCTGATCGTCACCTTCCAGGTACAGGAAGATCGCTTCTTCCACCGGGATGGTCTCAACATTATCTGTGAAGTACCCATCAACGTTGCCCAGGCCGCGTTGGGGACACGGCTTCGCGTGCGCACGCTCGATGGCCAGAAAGTCGTGCTCAGGATTCCGGCCGGAACTCAGCCAGGGCGGAAGTTCCGCATTAAGGGATTGGGTTTGCAGAAGGGCGGACAGAAGGGAGACCAGCTGGTGCAGGTGCAGGTGAGTTTGCCCGAACATCTCACGCCGGAACAGGAAGGGAAGCTGAAAGAATTTGCCGACGTGACCGGGCTTAAGTACTAGCAGCCTGCCATATTCGTCGGCGCGGCTACTGCAGGTTCACCCCTCCTCCTACCCGATATCGTTCGATCAATATCCTTTGCGTCGCCCGCTCTTCTTCCGGAGAAGGCGGCACGCGCTGAGTGTAGGATCCATCCGCTTTCAGATCCCAGGCCTGCCGGTTGTCGCTCCATAACAGCTCGAGAATATCCCGGATCACGATGCGGTGATGCGGATCGTCGATGGGAACCGCCACTTCGATTCGTCGGTCCAGGTTTCGCGGCATCCAGTCAGCCGAGGAGATGTACACCTCCTCCTGGCCGCCATTCAGAAAATAGAAGGCCCGTGAATGTTCGAGAAATCGCCCGACGACGCTGATGACGCGGATATTGTCGCTCACGCCCGCGATGCCGGGCTTGAGGCAACAGATCCCCCGTACGATCAGATCGAGAGTGACACCCGCCTGGGATGCTTCGTAGAGCGTTGAGATAATCTCAGGATCGACCAGAGCATTCATCTTGCCGAGGATTCTCGCCGGCTTTCCTTCGCGCGCATGAGCGATCTCCCGCCGGATCAGCGCGAGAACATCATTGCGCATCCCCCGAGGGGCCACAATCAGTTTCCGGTATTCCGCCGGGGATCCAAACCCGGTGAGCACGTTGAACAGATCGGTCAGATCGGCGCCAATATCAGGCTGGGCTGTGAAGAGGCCAAAATCGGTGTACACCCGCGATGTCTTCGGGTTGTAGTTGCCGGTGCCAACATGCACGTAGCGACGGATGCTATCGCCTTCCCGGCGCACGACAAGCATCACTTTGCCATGAGTTTTAAGTCCGGCGACACCGTAACTCACATGCACGCCCGCGTCCTCCAGTCGCTGGGCCCAAATAATATTGCTTTCTTCATCGAAGCGAGCCTGCAGCTCGATGAGCACCGCGACCTGCTTCCCCCGCTCGGCAGCCTGCAGCATGGCCCTGGCGATGCTCGAATCACCGCCGGTGCGATAGAGCGTCAGCTTGATCGCCAGCACATGGGGATCGTTGACGGCGCACTGGATGAACTTCTCGACGGTCGTCGTGAAACTCTCGAACGGATGGTGAACCAGCACGTCAGCTTCGCGAATCACCTCGAAGAGATCGCGGTCACCGGCCATTCTCGCCGGCGTGACAGGATGATACGGCGGATCCTTGAGCGCGGGCATGTCGATGGCCGTGAGCACCATCAGGTCGGTCCCGTCCATCGGGCCGCTCACATCGTATATGTCGTCCGCGGTGAGCCACGGGAGGCGAGATTCCTGTTCCTCGGCGAACTCGGCCAGGAGCATCCTTCGAAGCTCCGCCGGCATGGACGGATGGACTTCCAGCCGCGTCACTTCGCCGAATCGCCGGTTGCGCACCTCTTCCTGGATGAGACTCAGCAGGTCTTCCGCTTCATCGTGGTCGATTTCGTATTCGGTATTGCGGGTAATACGAAAGGTGTACGATCCGAGGATCTCGATCCCGGGGAACAGCTCTTCCAGGTTTGCCGCAATGAGCTGCTCCAGAGGCACGAACCGGTTGGGAGCCGCGAGGACTACCCATCGCGGAAGGATCTTGGGAACCTTTACCCGGGCGAACCGCTCCTCGCCATTCGTGTCGCGCAGGACGACGGCGAGCGAGAGACTCAGGTTTGATATGTAGGGAAAAGGATGCGCCGGGTCGACCGCGAGCGGAGTGAGAACGGGGAAGACGTGGGTGTGGAAGTACTGATGGAGAAATTCGTGTTCACTCTCAGACACATCGTCGATGTTGAGGACATGAATGCCCGCCTCGGCAAGGCTCGGCAGGATTTCCTGCTGCAGGCATTCACTGTGCTGGCGCTGCATGCCGCGAACCAGCGCCGAGATCGTGTTCAGCTGGTCTTCCGGGGTCATGCCATCGGGAGTGCGCTCGCTGTAGCCGGCCGCTACCTGCTGCTTAAGGCCGGCGACGCGAACCTGGATGAACTCGTCCAGGTTGGAGCTGAAAATGGCGAGGAACTTGAGCCGCTCGAGCAGGGGATTCCGGGCGTCCAAACCTTCCCAGAGCACCCGCCTGTTGAACTCGAGCCAGGACAACTCCCGGTTGAGAAACAGCGAAGGGTGCCGCAGATCCGGAGGAGTGGCCGATTGCGCCGCGGGCGCGGAGACTTTGAGGTTGGTCACAGAGGAAATCTACAGCCGCCTCTATTGGGGGGGTGTGCCGCGCGTCACGATCGGGTAACAGAGAGATGATCCAGGAGGCCGGAAGAGCCGCGCTAAAGGACTGGAGCGGGTCCCATCACCCGCATGAGAAGGGCAAATCCGCCGATCACAAGTGAAAGCGTCCCAATGAGGCACAGAATGAACCCCAGCGCCCTGGTTCCGGTCGAAGGACGGGGCTCGCGACCGAGCAATCCCCACCCTCCGACGGAGCCCAGAGTTACCATCGGAGATGCAAGGATGAAGTGATCGTTCTGGAGGAGGATGATTCCGGCAACGCCAGCGGCGCACGCGAAGAGCATCACGCGGAGGAGTCGCTCGGGTGCCGTGCCTGTCCATCGCTGCAGGGCGGCGTACGGCGACTCGTGGCGGGAGGCAAGGCGCTGCGTTGGCGAATACATCGTGGCGCTCTCTTTTCTATTGAAGTGGGGGGCCGCTTCTTGTCACCTTGACACGGCTCTCTCCGACCACCAGAGAGAGCAGCAGGCTGACGATCCCGATGAGCAAGCCGCCCAGGAACGCCGCGCCAAACCCATCGATGTGGAGTCCCAGGTCAAACTGACGGGAGAGCCAGGCGGTCAACAGAAGCAGTAGCGCGTTGATGACGAAGGTGAATAATCCGAGGGTCAGGACGACGAGGGGACAGGTGAGCACCGTAAGAACCGGGCGGAGCGCGCTGTTCACTATCCCGAAGAGCGCGGCAACGACCAGCAGCGCGACGGGGCCTTTTGTGAAGCTGATGCCCGGTATGATGTTCACCGCAACGTACAGTGCGAGCGCGTTAATCACCCAGCGTACGAAGAGGGAGCGCATCAGTGAGACCTCAAGACACCAGCTCCTTGAAACCCGGCAACGCATCGAGCAGCTGCTGCACCGAACCAGGGCCCTGGTGTTGACGGACATACTCGACCACGCTCTTCGCGGCCAGTCCGACCTGTTCCGGGCTCACCCCTGCACGGCCCAGCTGAGCCGCGAGCTTGAGCACGCCGCCGTTCGTCTTGAGCTCGCAGGTCAGCGCCATGATTTCGCCGATTCTCGCACCGCCGGTGACTGTGCCCGCCCTGGTTATGAGTTGCTGGATATTCGGAATAGCCCGCTCGAACGGAACGAAAGCCGTTTCCGGCGCGGAAACCCGCATCGCCCCGAGAATGGACCCGGCAGCGATTTCCGCTTTTTCGAAATCCAGGCCCGTCGCATGAGCGACAACCACGGCAAGATTCAAAAGGCCTCACCCATGGATGGTGCGAGACAGTCAGCGTCCCGTTCCGGGCGCTGCGTCGGGTGTCTTGAGATACTGGTCCATCCAGTCGAGCACCGTTCCCCACCAGAGCCGGCGATTTCTCGGCTTGAGCACAAAGTGTCCTTCATCAGGAAAATACAGGAACTTGCCGGGAATTCCTCGTAGTCTGAGGGCGGTGAATGCCTGCATGCCCTCCGACGGGTCGACCCTGAAATCCTGCTGGCTGTGCACGATCAGCATCGGCGTCACCCAGTTCCCGATGTAGTTGGCGGGTGACCATTTTTCCATGATCGCGCGGGCGGCCTGGGAAAACTGGCTTCCACCGAACTCATGAAGCGGAAACCACAGCTCCTCGGTGGACCCGGCCATGCTGAGGTTGTTGTAGATACCATCGTGGGCGACGAGTGTGCGGAATCGGTTGGTGTGCCCAGCCATCCAGTACACCATGTACCCGCCATAGGAGGCGCCCAGGGCTGCCATCCTGGTCGAGTCGACATAGGGCAGGCCGGCGATGTAGTCGGCGCCTTTCATCAAGTCCTCAAACGGATAATCGCCCCAATGACGCGAGATGCTGTTCGTGAAGCTCTGACCATAGCCGGTGGAGCCGTGGAAGTTGACTGCTGCGACAACGTATCCCCGAGAGGCGAACAGCGCGTAGTTCCACCGCGCATGCCAGTTGTTCACCCAGGCGCCCTGCGGTCCACCGTGAATCAGGTAGGCGACGGGATAATGCTTGCGACTGTCAAAGCCTGGCGGCTTCATGAGCCATCCATGAATGGAGTCACCCATCGCGCCGACAAACCAGAATGGCTCGAGTGGCGACAGGGCAAGCCTGTCCACTGCTTCATCGTTCACATGGGTCAGCTGCCGGAGTCCGCCGCCGTCCAGATTGGCCAGGTACACTTCAGCCGGCCGGTTCGCGGACTGGCGTAGAAACACGAGAAGATCGGCCCGCCTTGGAATCGCAAGGCTCGCGTTCAGGCCTCCACTCACGATACGCGTTCGCTGGCCACCGGGAACCTCGACCCGGTAGAATACATGCTCGCCGCGCTCTTCCACCTCGGCGATTATCGCGCGTGAGTCATTGGTCCATGCCATCGCCGCCACGCTCACATCCCAGTCGGGCGCCAGCGCCGCCCGGCGGCCATTCGCCCGCTCATAGAGCCAGATCTGCTGGCGATCCGATTCGAATCCCGGCACGCTCATCGCGAGGTACGCGATGTACCGGCTGTTCGGGGAGTACGTGGGTGAATTGTCGTTCGCGGGATTGCTGGTGATTGCCTGGCGTCCGCTGCCATCCGGCCCAACCACGTAGACATCGTTGTTGGTGCTCGTCGCGACACTTGAATCCGGGTTGAACACCATCGCGAGCTCGGTGCCCGGCGCCGACATGGCCAGGTCGTTTCCGCCCAGCGCGAGCGTGGGAACATCGCGATCGAATGGGGTAAGGTCGGTCACTGATCCATCGGCCGCTTCGGCCCGGAACACATGCTGCCTCACGCCCACTCGCCATTCATTCCAGTGGCGAAAAAAAAGATCGCTCCAGATCCGAGCCTGGGTCGGGTACTGGCCCTGCCGCTGGTCGATCTCCTGGGTGGCAGGCCATTTCACATCGGCGTAGAAAAAGAAAGCCTTGCCGTTGGGAGACCAGAGAAAATCGCTCACTCCGCTTTCAGCATTGGTCACTTTGACCGGCATCCCACTGTCGACGGCCATGCGCCAGATCTGGGAGCCGCCGTCCGCAGTCGAAATGAATGCCAGCTGCTTGCCATCGCTCGACCAGCGAGGTGCGCGAGCACTGGCGGTGCCAGTGGAAAGCTCGCGGCTATGGCCCGATTCAATGTCGACCAGGTGGATGCGGGTAACGCTTCGATTGTCCTCAAGGGAAGTGGTGGAGATCGTATAGGCGACCCGCGTACCGTCAGGTGAGGGTTGAGGGTCACCTACTGTCCTGAGTGTGAGGAGGTCGTCCACCGTCATGGGACGGCGCTCCTGTGCCGCCAGCGTACGCCCTCCGGAAAAACATATCAGAAGTGGAAGGGCCTTCCCGACCAGCCATGCGGACGTGCGCCTGGGAGACATCATGATACCAGTTGAAAGAGAGGACCGCGGAAAATCGGAGTGCTCAAGCACACAGAGTGCCGCGGCAATGGTGCGAGATCACTGGAGAATCGCGGCGGCTCCGTGGTGAGCCTCCCTACGGTGGCGCCCCTCACGAGGTCTCTGGGATGAAGGCTGGCGGCGCGTTTCGGGGCGTGCTCACCCGGCCGCCAGAATCGGGAGGCTTCTCCCCCGAGTGGCACTATCGGAGATGACCCCGCCTCCGAGGACACGGTCCCCCTGATAGAGGACACCAGACTGGCCCGGCGTAATGGCACGACCAGCCGTATGCAGAGCCAGAGTTATCGTCGCCCCTTGCGCAGCGACGACGGTAGCGGTGATTGCGCGGGACCGGTACCGGATCTGAATGGCGCAGGTGTCACCTGTCTCGAGAGGGAGTCCCAGCCAGTTCACCTCGCCGAGCGTGACGGTATGGCCATCGAGCTCTGCCGCTGTTCCCACCACGACTTCCCGCCGATGAGGATTGAGCGCAACCACGTAGAGTGGCTGACTGCTTCCACCCGGGAGGCCCCGGCGCTGGCCAATGGTGTATCGTGCATAGCCCTGGTGCTGGCCGATGACGGTCCCGCTGGTGCTGACAACGGGGCCTGGAGCAAGTGCCGGATCGTCAGCCGGCAGGTGCTGCTCAAGTACGGTCACGTAATCGCCATCGGGGACGAAGCAGATTTCAACCGATTCCGGCTTTTCGGCTGTGGTCAAGCCGAGTCGACGCGCGACACCCCGGGTTTCTTCCTTGGTGAGCGTCCCGACCGGTGTGAGCATGCGCTGGACGACGTGCTGGTCGATGCCCCAGAGAAAGTAGCTCTGGTCCTTGTTGCGGTCGGCGCCACGATGCAGCGCGCCGTCCTTCGCGATGGCATAATGTCCCGTGGCGATAAAATCGCATTCCAGTGCGTCGGCGTGCGCCAGCAGGTCGCGAAACTTGGTAAATGAGTTGCAGCGCACGCAGGGAATCGGCGTGCGGCCCTGCCGGTACTCACTCACAAAATCATCTATGACAAACCGGCTGAATCGATCTTCGAGGTTGAGCACGTAGTGTGGAATGCCCAGCCGGTGCGCCACATCGCGCGCATCATTTATGGAGTCGAGCGAGCAGCAGGGCCGGTCAGGCACATCGTCGCCATAGCAGAACAACTTCATAGTAGCGCCGACAACCTGATGCCCCTGATCCACGAGAATGGCGGCAGCCACTGAGCTGTCGACACCGCCGGACATGGCGACGAGCACCCGCGTCACGTTGCCTTCCCTTCTGTAGTGGGGCAGTAACTGGGTGTCCGAGGCAAAACATAGCTCGCTGAAGGCCTGCTCCGGTACCGGCCCGGTCGCAGGTACAAATCATACCGCCCCGCGGTCCCGCTGCCCCGCTGCCCCGCGCTATGCACGTCCCAGCACCCCGGCAAGCTTGCGCACCTTTTCGACGACACTCGGAAAGACCTCGACCGCACGGTCGATATCTGCCTGGGACGTCTCATGTCCGAGGCTGAAACGGATGGCGCCGAGTGCGAGTTCGCGGGGAACTCCCATCGCGGTGAGCACGTGAGACGGCTCGAGTGCGCCGGTCGAGCAGGCTGAGCCGCCGGAGACCGCCACGCCCGCCAGATCAAAATGCATCAGCAGGGCTTCGCTGTCCGCGCCGGGCACCGCGATGTTCAGCACGTGCGGCGCCCGGGTTGCGAGTTCGGCGATCACCACCAGGTCTGGCACTGCCAGCCGGAGCCGTCGGCAGAGATCGTCACGCATCGTGCCCAGCTGCCGAGCATGCATGTCGAGGTCGGCAACAGCAAGCTCTGCCGCGCGACCAAGCGCGACGGCCCCGGCAACATTCTCGGTGCCCGGCCGAATTCCGAACTGCTGGCCCCCACCATGGATGATGGCCTCGATCGCTTTCCGATCGCGCACGATCAGCGCACCTATACCCTTGGGTGCCCCGATCTTATGACCGCTCAATGTGACCAGTGTGCAGGGAAGCTCGGTTATGGAGACGGGAAGTTTTCCGAAAGCCTGAACGGCATCGGTGTGAAAGCAGGCGCCGGCATCGCGACATCGGCCGGCAATTTCGCTGACCGGCTGCACCGTACCCGTTTCGTTATTGACCCACATGACGGAGACCACCGCCGGACTCTGTGCCAGTGCCTTGTCGAGCCCTCGCAGGTCAAGGACGCCGTTGGCATCGACCGGAAGAATGTCCTCCGAACCGCCCAGGTGAGTCACCGCATGCGCGGCAGCAAGCACAGCCTTGTGCTCCGTCGCGGAAACCGCGACGCGCATCGGGCGTCCGTGCGCTCTGGCGGCCAGAGCCGCCCCGATGATGGCCAGGTTGTCCGCTTCGGTGCCTCCCGATGTAAACACCACCTGGTTGGGTTCAGCGCCGACTGCGGCGGCCACCTGGCGCTTGGCCTGCTCGATGCCCGCCCGGGCTGCCCGGCCGAACCGGTGAGCACTGGACGGATTCCCGAAGGCCGTTGCGGTGAGGAAGGGCAGCATCGCGTCCAGCACTTCCGGGCGAACCGGAGTGGTAGCTGCGTAGTCGAGGTAGACCGGGGTCTTGGACATGGCCTGAAAATAGCCGCAAACCGGCCTCCCGGTCAGGGGCTGTGTACGCCGCGGGAGGGAGAACGGCCCTCTGCCCGCGAGTGCCGCTCGTGTGCCGGATATCTCCCCTGTTACATGCTCTGCACCTCCAGAGCGACAACATCATCGACCATCACTGTTTCCTGGGTGAAGTACGGCTCGCCATACCTTCGGCGGATCAGGGAGCCATAATGAGCGTTCTGGGTTTCCACGAGTCCATAGAGGTCCTGGCCGGTCGGAAATATTTCGCCTGCCGCCTTAGCCCCATCAAACTGGCTCGCATAACAGCGAATCGCCGCAAGCTTGCGCGGGAATTGCTCGGAGATATCAACCACAAATGTCGGTTTGATGGGGTCTTCGCGGTAGGACAATGCGTACAGGATCTTGTGAGGACGGTGGGGCGCCCCATCCGCGGAGTAGTTTGTAAGCCCTGCGAGAAAGCAGGCGTCCCGGCCGAGCTCCGAGGCGATGCGGTGGTCCGGGTGTCGCCCAATCGCGAACGGGAGAATGACGACCCGAGGGGCGAAGTGTCGAATCTGCTCTACCACCAGTCGTCGGGTTTCTTCACTGTTCTGAATATGAGCATCAGGTAGCCCGGCGTTTCTCCGTTCCTGGATTCCCATGAGAAGGGCGGCCGCGTTCGCCTCTAGAGCCCTCAATTGCGCGTTGCCTCGGCTCGCGCTCTCCCCCGCGGTCAAGTCGAGAATGCCCGCCTGGTACCCCGCATCGATCGCCTTGATGAGCGTGCCCGCGCAGGTGAGCTCGACATCGTCACGGTGAGCCGCTATCGCAAGAATATCAACCGGCATCTGCTTCCCCTGGTTCAGTGCGGACGTTAGAGTGGAAAACTGCCCCCGCAAAACATCTGTTTCCACCACTGTGGCGTTGCGGTGCGATCATTCGTGACGCAATGCCTCCACCGGATCCATGCGACTCGCCCGGTTGGCGGGATATAACCCGAACACCAGGCCAATACCGATACTCACGACACACGCGATCACGGCACTCCAGAGCGGAACCGCGGACTCCAGCCCGAGGATCACCTTGAGAATCTGGCCCGCACCGAGCCCCACCAGGATACCGAGAAGGCCGCCGAGGAGCGTCAGGGTGGCGGCTTCCACGAGGAATTGCCAGAGGATCTCCCTTCGTGTCGCCCCCAGCGCCTTCCGAAGACCGATTTCCCGGGTGCGATCGGTGACGGATACCATCATGATCGCCATGACGCCGATACCGCCCACCAGAAGAGCCACGCTCGACAAGGCAACCATCACCCCGAAGAATGCTCCCGTCAGGCTGTTTATGGTATCGAGGATCTGGTCCTGACTGATGAGATCGAAGGTGTTAGGAATGCCTGGCCGAAGGCGCCGTGCCTGGCGAAGGGCCACGGTGGCGAGATCCTGCGCTCGCGTTACCGGCACGGATGGCCATCCTTTGACCGAGATGAAAAGACCATTGGTCTCGTCATACCTGAAGTTGTGCTTGGCCATCTGAAAGGGAACGATAGCTCCGGTCTGCTGGCCCGGCGGCTCGAAGATATTGTCAGGGCGCTGATAAATGCCGACGATTCGAAGCGCGACACCCCCGATCCGTATAACGCGCCCGAGCGGGTCAATCCTCCCGAACAGTTTCCCGGCCGTCTCATCTTCGAGGACAACGACGGGTTCTCCGCTCAGCTCGGACCGTGTAAAGAACCGTCCGCGCAGCAACGTCCCCCCCTGGATCTCCATGAAATGATCATCCGCCGCCCATATGGTCAGCGTCTGGGTGCGAATTCCCTGGTATTCGATGCGCTGAAAGAGCTGGATCCAGATTCCGGCATACTGGATCTCGGGCACTCGTCGGAGCGCTTCGGCGTCCTCTTCCCGGATGACCGGGCGGATGCGGACTTCGAAGGGCAGATCGTCGGGATTGAGCGGGGTCGAAGAGAAGAAGCGGACCACGTAAAACGCGGTTGGGCCGGCGGTCTCCAGGGCGTTGAAGATCTGGGTGCGGATCCCCTGGACCATGGACGCCATGGCCATCACCGTGGAGACACCAATGACCACACCAAGAATGGTGAGGGCCGATCGCAGTTTGTTGGAGCGCATCGAGTCGAGTGCGATCAGAACGCCTTCACTCACGCGCTGAATCACCTCACTCGGCCCGGAGAGCCGTGATCGGATCGAGCCGAGCGGCCCGGCTGGCCGGATACACACCGAACAGAATGCCGGTCCCGGCGCCAAGAGCCAGTGCAATGCTTACGGACCACAAGGTTACTCTGGCCGGAAGGGGCGTAAAGGTCGCGACAACCTGGGCCAGGGTCCAGCCGGCCAGCACACCGAGCAGCCCGCCAAGGCAGGAAAGGGCGACGGCTTCCACCAGAAACTGCTTCTGAATATCCCGCCGGGTGGCGCCCAGTGATTTGCGCACGCCAATTTCACGGGTGCGCTCGTTCACGGTCATGAGCATGATATTCATGATGACGATGCCGCCGACGACAATGCCGATGCAGACGACTGCCGGGATGACGGCAAAGAGAATGCGGGTGAGATTCCGCCAGAAATCGACCAGCGAATCCGCCTTGTCCACCGTGAAGTCGTTCGGCTCCATGGGTCGGAGCCGGTGCGCGATGCGCATCGCCTCTTCCGCGCGATCCATGGCACCCTCGATCCCCTCCGCATTTTCCACCTTTACGGACACGACCGTGGTCTTCCGCCTGCCATACATGGACTCAAACGTGGAATAGGGAAGCAGCGCGAATCCATCAAAAGATTGACCCAGCACCTTTCCTTTTTTCGCAATCACGCCTTTGATGGTCAGTTCATGCCCTCCGAGCCTGACTTTCCTGCCAATCGCCATGGCGGGGTCTCCGAACAGCTTCTCCGCCACATCAAAGCCGATGATCGTGACATGCCGCCGCTCATCGATATCGGGATCGGAAAGCGGCTCGCCGGCCGCAAAGCGATAATCCCGCACGATCTGGTACGGCGGCGTGATCCCGAACACAAGCACGTCTCCCACCGTCTTGTTGCGATAGATCATGTCGCTGCTCGGCGTTGGCCATCCGGATTGAAACGCAACGGCCTGCGCATCCGGAAGAGCGGCCGCCACCACTCGCGCGTCGTCCAGGCTGATCAATGGGCGCTTGCTGATGGCCTTGACTTCGTCGTCATCCAGGAGACCAAAGGCGATAGGCGTGCGCCGCACCTGGAATGAGTTGGTCCCAATGACCGCGCCGGTGATGTTCTCCTTCACATACGCGTTCATCCCCTGGATGATGGCGACGACCGCCACCAGGAATCCAACGGACACGATGATGCCGAGGAGGGTGAAGAACGAGCGGAGCTTACTTCCCAGGATGGCCTGGATTGCCAGTCGAATCGCTTCGAGAAAGGGCATCGGAGAAATCTAACCGTGGACTTGCCGCGTGC
>JBDTQP010000029.1:0-18550 GCA_039932125.1 Gemmatimonadota bacterium | reverse complement strand
CCAGTCGACAGTCATGGCGTAGGGGCCGATCTGAGATCGGCCCTTAGCGGATTGTTCCGAATGTAGTCCCGAACTCCTGACAACTCTCGTTCATCACGGATAACGCGTTCGTAATAGCCTCTCTGCCAAACAGCCCGGCCTTGTTCATGCCTTGACGCGTTGATCCGACGGGTCGAAAAACCTTTGAATGCCCGGACAATTTCAGGAATCCCGTGCCGTTTGGCAGATGTATCACTATGAAGCTGGAGAATTCCATGCAAATGATCTGGCATTAACACCATCTCGTCCAAAATCACATTCGGATAATGATCCGGCAGGTCCTTCCAGCACCTCTCTGCGATTTGTCCAATCCCACTGACAATAGTTATCGATCCATCAATAACGCTGAAGACTGGTCTTTTGGCATGGGAACAAATAGTCACGAAGTAGTAGCCTGATCTGGCGTAATCGTGATAAGGCAACCGGGCCGGTCTCCTGGGCGTGAAGAACATGCCACAATGTGAGGGTAGAGCGATTGAGACAGATAACCGCAGTATTGCAGGCAGGAGCAGAAAAACGAGGCCTCTCCGTCGACCGACGCCGATTGCCGCCGTTACCAACGAAGTCGCCCGAATTGAGACCAGCCTCTACAAGCCTCCTCGCGTTGGCGGGCCGGTCAGCCCATAGCTGAAGGGGCCGATCTGAGATCGGCCCCTATGAGATCTCCTCACAGCTGATAAGGGCCGATCTGAGATCGGCCCCTACAAAGTCGACTCACAGCTGAAAGGCCGATCTAAGATCGGCCCCTACAATAACCGGTGTTGGGTCACCCTATCTCGAAATCCCTCTCCGCCGGAAAGGGCGGCACCCCTACCAGCCAGAACCCGGCAATCCGCCGCTTCTGATCGAGCTCAATCATCATCGTATCCGCGATCCGGATTACCTCGACGTCCCGTTTGGTGCCGATTCTGATATGAAACACCGTCTCGCCAGGATTGGTGGAGACCGACAACGTGGTATCGACCTCGAGCGACGCGATGCCCGGCTGCGAAGGACGACTCGGAATGATCACCCGCCCATCCCGGGCCGGCGGGGGAGCCGAAAGCCCGGGGATGGTGCTCACCTCAGGCCACACGACAACATCCAGACCCCGAATGACGCCGCCCGCCACGTCAAGAACGGCGATCGAGCCTTCCTCATCGGTCAGCTCCACGGTGCCGGTGAGACCGCCACCTTTCTCTTTCCCCTTGAAAGAGCCGGCCAGGATGTCCGTTTCCGCGTCCCATCGCCACGTAATCGCGGGGAGCTTACCGGTGAGCGGTTCGTCTCGTGTGTCCAGTGTCATGCGCTCTGCTTTCAGGCGGCGCGCGCCGAAGCAAGGTTCTTGATGAATCGGAAAATCCGGTCCAGGGCCTGGTCCAGCTCCTCATCCGACACCGAATAGCTGAGTCGCACCCAGCGGTCGTCGCCAAACGCGCCGCCCGGAACCAGGGCGACGCCCTCCTGCGTCATCAGTCGCTCGCAGAAGGCCATGCCACCGACCGGTTCTCCCGGAACGATGCCGTCGACCCGGAAGAAAAAGTAGAACGCGCCATGCGGTTCCACATACTCGACGCCCGGCACCTCGCTCCGGAAACGGCTGACCACGCGATCCCGCCTCACCCGAAACGCCGCGACCATGCGCACCACGTCCTGCTCGACTCGTTCATCGGTGAAAGCGGCCGCGGCGGCCCACTGTGCCGGGTGATTGGCTCCGGTCGTCGTGTGCGACTGGAGCGCGGCCATCGCCTTGGTGAGATGGGGCGGCGCGAGCGCGGCGCCGATGCGCCATCCGGTCATCGCATACGCCTTGCTCGCGCCGTAAATGATGACCGCACGCTCCAGGTATTCATCCGGCAGATCGAGCAGCGATGCCGCCGGGCCCGGCCCGTAGTGGATCCGGCGGTAAATCTCATCGGAAATAATCCAGATGTCGTGCTTCTTCGCCCACTCGGCGATGGCCTTGAGCTCCGTCAAGGTGTACACCGCGCCGGTCGGGTTGCAGGGAGAACAGAGAATGAGCCCACGGGTCAGCTTGTCAGTCCGCTGCTCCAGGTCTTTCACACTGACCTTAAGCCCCCACTCAATGTCCCCCGGAACCATGATCGGCTCTGCTCGGCATAGATGCACAATCTGGGGATAGGAGACCCAGGCGGGAGAGGGAATCAGCACCTTGTCCTTGGGACCGAAGAGCGCAAAGCAGGCGTTGAAAATCGATTGTTTCGAGCCCGAGCTCACGACGATGTTGTCCGGGTTGATCGGCCGGCTCCCGGAGAGCAGCGAAAGATTTCGCGCAATCGCCGTGCGGAGGTCAGCGATGCCCACATTGGGCGGATACCGCGTCATCCCCCGCTGGGTGGCCAGGATTCCTGCCTGGCTCGCCACCTGCGGGGTATCAAAGTCCGGCTCTCCAACGCCGAGATCCAGCACGTCTTCCCCTGCCGCCTTGCGACGCTTGGCCTCGTTGCTGATGGCGACGGTTTCCGAAGCCTTGAGGTAGGCAACATTCAGTGAAAGCGGATCGGGCATGGTCTATCCGGGTGGGTGAGGCGAGCCTGATGCTCGCGGAGATCAGCGGTGACCGATAAGAGTCGGACGACTCGGTCGAGCGCGTGGTGATGAACGGGAATCGACAGACAAAGAACCTGTGCCTTCTGCACGCCGGTAAACTTGAATGGCGGTCGGGCGATGTCAACTCTGGCACCGGCCGGCCTCCCGGTGTACGTTAGGCCCGGCGAACGAACACCGGCACTCAGGGGATCCGGCCTGAGAGCGAAAGCAAGGCAATGCCGATGGGCGTAGAACGTCGAAAAACTCTTTGACAATTGAGGATGGGATGGCTGGCTTTGAGACGTTACAGGTAACCGGCACGGTCGGCGCTGCTTTGGCACGCCTGGGTTTTTCTCCATCAGACCCGTACCTGCAGGAAGTGCTTCCCACGGCGGCTCGGGGGAACAACATGGTCGTGGTGGCCCCGCCCGCCGCGGTGCACGCGCTTCCCGGACTTGCCGGCGCACTCAACGCGCGAGCCGATCACCAGTCCGGCCTGCTGCACATCCTCGCACCCGAATCCGCGCTCTCCGAGTGGGAATCCGTGGTGGCTCTCATGACCGAGCACACGGGGCAACCCGCCCACACGGTTCGCAGTCTCGCCCGCGCCACTCGCCTCATCCAGGCTGGGACCATCCAGGTCCTCATCAGCACGCCGGAAGCCGCCCTCACCCTCGCTCAACGCTCGTCCCTCAAGCTCGACCAGACTGGGGCGCTTTTCCTCGCCTGGCCCGAGTCATGGGAGAGTGAAGCCGCCATCACGTCCATCATGCAGGACCTCGGTCGCGACATTCAACGCGTTGTCTACACCACGGAACAGAGCCGCGTGAATGACATGGTAGAACGCTATGCACGCCGCGCGCTCACCGTCGGGCCTTCTGTTCAACCTCTGCCCGAATCAGCCGACACGGTACTCGACCTCGCGCGGAAAACCCGTGGCGTGCGCACCGTGATTACACCCTGGATTCATCGCGACAGTGCGCTTAAAGAGGTGCTGGAATTGCTCGATCCCGCGACCAGCGCAGTCTGGACCCTCACGAGTGCTGCTGAGCCCGCACCTGGTCCCATTCCGGGCACCCCGTTCGTCACCGGCCAGGTACCGGATGCAGACCTGATCGTCGCGTACGATCTCCCGACCGCCGCGCAACTGGGGCAGTTAGCCGCGCGAGGCGAAGTGATTCTGCTGGTCCCCCCAACAGCACACCAGTGGGTAGAGCGCGTGGTTCCAACCGCGCGCCCGATCCGGCTTTCTGGCGGGTCCGACGCGGCCGCGGCCGATGCGGCTGCCCGGCGGACCCGTATTGCGACCGTTATCCAGGACCGCTCGGCGGAGTCGAGCCTCCTGGCGCTGGCCCCGATGTTCGAGCGATACGACCCCGCGCTCGTCGCGGCCGCCCTGTACCACCTCTGGCTCGAGCGACCCACCGCCACAGTCGCCCCCATGCCGGGAAATGATGTCATGAACGCGGCTACCGCGCGAGTCTGGTGCGGCGTTGGCCGGAAAGACGGCGCTACGGCGAACGACTTTGTCGGCGTGCTCACCAAAGAGCTCAGCTACGATCGATCGCGGATCGGAAAAATCGATGTGCGCGAGTTGTATTCCCTGGTGGAAGTCCCAGCTGCGGACGCGGAAATGCTGGCGGGCAAACTGAACGGGGTCACGATTCGCCGGCGACGGATCACCGCGAGAATCGATCGCGGCGGAAAAGTGCGAGCTGCTAACTAGTGGATGGTGGATGGTGGATAGTGGATAGTGGACTGGGTCTTCCTGCCCGGGACTTAAGAACTCCAGCTGCCATTCGCGCATCCTTGCTTTGACTTTCCGCAATACCACCACGATCCACTAATCCCACTATCCACTATTTTTTCCTATTCACCAGGTCCTTGAGACCTTTTCCCGCGCGAAAAGACGGGACAATCGTGGATTTCAGGTTAATGGCTTCACCGGTTTGAGGATCCCGCCCCTTCCTCGGCGCTCGGCGCCGGGCTTCAAAATTTCCGAACCCGGTGATTTGGACCTTGTTTCCCTTCCGTAACTCCTGGCTGATCAGCCCGGCTGGCCCGAACACCGCGTCCATGATCTTGCTGGCATTCGCCTTCGAGGTGGCGAGTTTTCTGGCGAGAGCATCCACAAGATCCTGCTTATTCACGCATTGCTCCTGATGGATGAGTGTGGGCGCGGGCATCTCGCTGCGGAAGACCACGGTGTCCGGGGCGGAGGAATATGAGACCCTACCCTGAGCAGGGCAAGATGCATAACTTGCATTGCACGATCATCACGCTTCCTGCACACGATAAACGCCGGGTAAGCGGCGTGCTCGTGCCGTCTGTGCCTGATCGCACATCCCGACGCTCCTCTACCATCGAATCTGGATCAGACAACCGATGTATCACGGCTCTCACCCCGGCTCCATCGAGATTATCTGTGGCGTGATGTTCAGCGGTAAGAGCGAGGAGCTGATTCGCCGGGTGCGTCGCGGCGTCATCGCCCGCCGGAGAATCCAGGTCTTCAAGTCGCACCTGGACGCGCGCCACATGGGTCTCTTTTCAGTCGCAAGCCACGACGGCACGGAGTTCGAAGCAACCCCGGTTGATGTGGCCGCGGAGATTTTCCGCCTGGTCCGTCCCGAAAGCGAAATTGTCGCCGTGGACGAGGTCCAGTTCCTCGATAATGGCATTGTCGAGGTGGCCAACGCGCTGGCGACTCGCGGCGTGCGGCTCATCCTGGCCGGCACAGACACGGACTTCCGCGGAGAGCCGTTCGGTCCCATGGGTGCGCTCATGGCAGTCGCCGAAAAGGTGGACAAGCTCAACGCCATCTGCGTCGTCTGCGGCGACCTTGCCTGCCGCAACCAGCGCCTGGTTAATGGCCGCCCCGCCCGCTACGACTCTCCCACAATCATGGTTGGCGGACGCGAAAGCTATGAAGCGCGCTGCCGTCATTGTCATCGGGTGCCCAATCAGAACGAGGATCAGACAGCGATGCTCTGATAGCGGGGCAGATATGCTCCAACGTGTTGGTAAGCAAGGCAATCGAATGCCGAGAGCAACTTTTTACTGGATTGATCTGCGAGTGATGGCTTCAGGAGGTGTGACGTCCCTTCGAAATAATGCGCTTACTGCCCGGCTTCCCCGCTTCACCGCCTACCCGCAATGCTGAATATCGCCCTCACCGGAAATATCGCAGCCGGGAAGTCCACTGTTGTCGATTTATTTCGCAGGTGGGGCGCCACGATTATCGACGCCGATCAACTCGTGCGCGTAGCCCAGCGGCCCGGTACCGACGTCATGCAGGCAATCGCCTTTCGATTCGGACGTGATGTAATCCTTCCCGGCGGCGAGCTCGATCGCGCCGCCCTCCGGGGCAAGGTGATGGGCGACGATGCATCACTCGCTGATCTCAACGCCATTGTGCATCCTGCCGTCCGCCGGGAACGAGATCGGCTGCTCGCGGAGGCAAGGGAGCGGGGCGATGCCATCGTGGTGAATGACATCCCGCTCCTCTTTGAGGCCGCGAATCCTGACGAGTTCGATGCGGTCATTCTTGTAGATGCGCCGGCTCATCTCCGCCGGCTCCGCCTCGAAACGATTCGAAAGATGAGCGAACAGGCAGCCGAAAAAGCCATCGCTGCCCAGCAACCGGCAGAAACAAAGCGAGCGCGCAGCGACTATATCATCGACAACAATGGTTCCCTCAAGGACCTCGAGACCAGGGCGCGGGCCGTGTGGGATCAGCTGGTCGTCAGAGGCGGAAGCGGGGAGGGGTAAGTGGCAATCTCAATAGCCCTATTCTCCTTGATTTCATCCTCCTTCCGCTCTATCCTCCTGCCGCACCGCTCACTGGGAGATCCGCTTGGCGAACGTTCCTGAAAACCTCCTCTACACCGCCGATCACGAGTATGTCCAGAAGACCGGCGACGCAGCAACCGTCATCATCGGTATTACCGATTACGCCCAGGGCGAGCTCGGCGATGTCGTCTTTATCAATCTTCCGAAGGTCGGAGACAGCCTGAGTGCGCACGCGGTCTTCGGCACCATAGAAGCAGTCAAGGCGGTCTCGGAGCTCTTCTCGCCCGTTGCCGGAGAGGTGGTCGCCGTGAATACTGCCCTCGACGCGA
Source organism: Gemmatimonadota bacterium (assembly GCA_039932125.1). Lineage (GTDB taxonomy): Bacteria > Gemmatimonadota > Gemmatimonadetes > Gemmatimonadales > GWC2-71-9 > DASYPP01. Next base: position 11,864 of record JBDTQP010000029.1, on the reverse strand, counting down.
ACCCGGACCTCGTCAACCGGGACCCCTACGGCGAAGGCTGGATGGTCAAGGTCAAGGTGACCGATCCCGGCGAGCTCAACACCCTGCTCGCACCATCGGTGTATCGGTCGCAGATCGGCGCCTGATTTCCGGTGAGCCGAGTATGGACGCGTGGCGCCCCGGGGCTTCCCGGGGCGCTTATCTTTGGGAAACCGGACACCGCCCACGCGTGTTCTCTGCCCCTAAGGGCAGTAGCAACCCACGATGCTAGCCCGTCTACAGTGCCAAGGACGACCATGCCCACGACCAACGCTCCCGCTCCCGCTGTTCCATCGACCGAGAACAATCGAGCTCCTGCCGAACCCGCCGGGTTTCTCGAGGAAGACCAATTCGTCTCCCGCCATATTGGTCCCCGGCCAGCGGACGTTGCCACCATGCTGGATACCCTCGGGTACTCGAGTCTCGATGCACTGATCGATGCGATAGTCCCCGAGGACATTCGCCTCCGGCGCCCGATGGACCTCCCCCGCGCCCGCACCGAACGCGAGGCGCTGGCCGATCTCCGCGCGATGGCTGGACAGAACCAGATTTTCCGCTCCTACCTTGGCATGGGGTACGCGGACACCGTGACACCGCCGGTCATCCTCCGGAATATTCTCGAAAATCCAGGATGGTACACCGCTTACACGCCGTATCAGGCGGAGATCGCCCAGGGCAGACTCGAAGCATTGCTCAACTTCCAGACGGTGATCGCTGATCTCACTGGCCTTGAAGTCGCCAACGCTTCGCTCCTCGATGAAGGGACCGCGGCTGCGGAAGCGCTGCATCTGACCCAGGCCCTGAGCAGCAAGACCGGCACGCTCGAATACATGGTAGATGAAGCCTGTCATCCACAGACCATCGCGGTTGTGCAAACCCGGGCCGAGGCCCGTGGGGTCAACATCATCGTGACGAATCCGCGTGGTTTTGAGTTTGGTCCCGGCGTGATTGGCGCGCTGCTTCAGTATCCCGCGACCGACGGAGCCGTTGAGCACTGGCGCTTTTTCTGCGACAAGGCGCACGCCGCGGGAGCGCTGGTCACGGTGGCGACCGACCTGTTGAGCCTGGTGCTGCTCGAATCGCCCGGGTCGTGGGGTGCGGATATCGCCGTTGGAAACAGCCAGAGATTCGGGGTCCCTCTCGGGTACGGTGGCCCTCACGCGGCATTCTTCGCGACTCGCGACGCATACAAGCGGGTGCTCCCCGGACGCATTATCGGGCTGTCGAAGGATCGGGCCGGGCGCCCCGCGCTCCGCATGGCGCTACAGACTCGCGAGCAGCACATCCGCCGCGAAAAGGCGACCAGCAACGTCTGCACCGCCCAGGTGCTGCTGGCGGTCATCGCGGGGATGTACGCGGTCTGGCACGGCCCCGAGGGCCTCACCAGGATTGCCCGCCGGGTGCACGGGTTCGCGACGCTCCTTGCGGAGGCGCTCAAGCGGCTCAACCACCAGGTTGTGCACCAGCACTTCTTTGACACGGTCGCGGTAGACGCCGGCGCGGATGCCGCCAGAATATTCGATGCTGCCCGTGCGCGCGGCATCAATCTCCGCCAGCTCTCGCCCGAGCGAATCGGAATCGCCCTGGATGAGACCACCACGATGGCCGACCTCAAGGACCTGGTCGACGTATTCGGCGGCGGACAGGCTGCCGATCTCGACCAGCTCGCGAGCACGATCCGCTCTGCCATTCCGGCCGGACTGGCGCGCACCACGCCCTTCCTTACGCATCCCGTCTTCCACCAGCATCGAAGCGAGACGGAAATGCTCCGCTATCTCAAGATGCTGGAGGATCGTGATCTCTCCCTCACCTCGGCGATGATCCCGCTCGGCTCGTGCACTATGAAACTCAACGCCACGAGCGAGATGATCCCGGTAACCTGGGCAGAGTTCGGACGTCTGCATCCCTTTGCCCCGCGCGAACAGGCCCGCGGATACCAGGAGCTATTCACCAGGCTGGAGAACGCCCTGGCGGAAATCACCGGATTCGCCGCGGTTTCACTCCAGCCCAATGCGGGATCCCAGGGAGAGTTCGCCGGGCTGCTGGTGATCCGCGCATACCAGATGGCGAGGGGTGAAGGCCATCGAGATATCTGCCTTATACCCCAGTCTGCTCACGGAACGAATCCAGCGAGCGCCGTCATGGCAGGATACCAGGTTGTCGTGGTAAAGACGGACGCCCGGGGAAACATTGACGTCGCTGATCTCAGCGCGAAGGCCGAGACCCACCAGAAATCACTCGCCGCGTTGATGGTGACCTATCCCTCCACGCATGGCGTCTTCGAATCATCAATCCGGGAGATCTGCCGCATCGTTCATGACCAGGGCGGACAGGTCTACATGGACGGTGCCAACATGAATGCGCAGGTTGGGCTCTGCCGGCCGGGAGATATCGGCGCCGATGTCTGTCACCTCAATCTTCACAAGACATTCTGCATCCCCCATGGCGGAGGTGGTCCCGGCATGGGGCCGATCGGGGTTGCGGCGCACCTGGCCCCGTTCCTCCCCGGACACCCGCTTACCGATCTCGGCCACGCGGAGTCGAGCGGCACCGTGTCCGCCGCCCCATGGGGCAGCGCATCGATTCTCCCCATTTCAATGGCCTACATCGCGATGATGGGACCCGATGGCCTGGCTGAGGCAACCCGGGTGGCGATCCTGAACGCGAACTACATCGCCAAGCGGCTCGAAGGCCACTACGATCTGCTGTATAGCGGCAATCGCGGGCTCATTGCCCACGAATGCATCATTGACATGCGCCCCTTCAAGGCGACCGCCGGCGTCGAGGTCGAGGATATCGCGAAGCGGATCATCGACTTCGGCTTTCATCCTCCAACCGTCTCCTTCCCCGTTCCGGGAACGCTGATGGTGGAGCCCACCGAGAGCGAGCCGCTTGCCGAGCTGGATCGTTTCTGTGATGCTATGATCGCGATCAGAAATGAAATCCGGGACATCGAAGAGGGCCGCGCGACCAGGGGGAACAACGTGCTCTCGAACGCTCCGCACACGCTCGCCGATGTTATTAGCGACGGGTGGGACCGGCCCTACTCGCGGGAGCAGGCCGGATTTCCCTCCGCTGCCACCCGGCGCCACAAGGTGTGGCCGACGGTTGGTCGTATCGATCAGGCATACGGCGATCGCAATCTCATTTGTACCTGTCCGCCCATCGAAGACTACGAGTAGCCTCGGAGTGAAACAGCCCGGCGCAGGAGAGGTCGACAGGCGCACGAAGGAAGTGCGGGCACAGTCGATAGATCAATCAGATGTAAGGCCGTCTCCGAGCCCAAGTAACGCCGACAGCAGCGCGCGAAACCGCGAAAGAGCGAAAACGCGACCACAGCCAACAGCTTTACTTCGAGCGCGTCTGCTTGGTTCGTTTGTAGAGCCTCCAAAACCGACCACATATCAGAAGCATATTCTCTCATGTGATGTGTTTCGCTTTTTCGCTCTTTCCCGATTTCGCGCGCTGCTGTCGAGGCTGGCATGAACACTGGCTGGCGGGTTGCAGCCGAGTCTACTTCCGGGAGTTTACCGGTAGCGACCTCCTGGCAGTTACTCATTGACCGCGAAAGATCCGGCGCGGAAAACATGGCCCGCGATCAGGCGCTCCTCGACCTCGCCGAACAACTGGGCGCAGTGGTTCTTCGAGTCTACCAATGGTATCCCCATTGTATTTCGTTCGGACGAAATGAACCGGCGCTCGCCCGCTACCATCGAGATTTGATCGATTCCCTTGGCCTGGATTGCGTGAGGAGGCCCACTGGAGGGCGCGCGGTCTGGCATGCGAGAGAACTCACCTACGCGGTCGCCGCACCACTGAGGCTGTTCGGGACGCTCGCCCTGGCCTACCACTCGATCCATTCAATGCTCGCGTCCGCAATCGAGTCGTTTGGCGGGGCGGCGTCCCTGGCAACCAGGCCGGCGCGCCAGGCTACGCTCGATGCCGGTGCCTGCTTCGCGAGCCCTGCAGGCGGCGAGGTCGTCATGGGGGGACGCAAAGTCGTGGGAAGCGCCCAGCTCCGGCAGGGGTCCGCGTTTCTTCAGCATGGAAGTCTGCTCATCGAGGATGGGCAGGATGTAATTGCACGGGTAACCCGGGGGGCTCCGCCCCCCTCACTCGACACCACCCTGGCTGTCATGTTGGGCCGCTCGATCGGGTTTGCCGAGGTTTCTACGGCGGTGACTGAAGCGGCGGCGGCCTGGCGGGGACCCTGGGAACACTGGAGTCACGAGCCGGAGCTCCAGAAACGGGAAGACGAGCACCTGGCTCGATTTCAATCCGCTGAATGGACCTGGCGTCGCTGACCGGCAGGACTCAACCGAGAACGCGCGGGTTCTGTCGACACCGTCCGACCTTTCTCTTATCTTGGGTCAACCGCCCAGCTGGAGTCTGCCGTGCCGCGATCCCTGACTCGGATTGTTGTTCCTGTCTGCGCACTACTCGTGATGGCGAGTCGTGTGGGCGCGCTGCAGAATCCACCCGATAATGGCGTTCTGGTCATTGCGACCGGCGCGGATGCCCCAGCGCCGATTCCCACGGTCAATCAGTCAGGCACCAACTACGAGGTCACCAACCTCCTTTTCCTCCGGCTCGCGGAAATGGGGCCGACCCTCACCACGGTAGGAGACGATGCGTTTGTCCCGATGCTTGCCAGGTCATGGAAGCGTCGCGACCGGGTGACGATTGCGTTTGATCTCGATCCTCGCGCAATGTGGCACGATGGACGGCCGGTGACCGCAAGAGATGTGGTGTTCAGTTTTGAGCGCGCCCGGCAGGAGCCGGATTTTGCCAGCGCTCTGAAAAGAGTGCAGTCGGTCACAGCCGAGGGCACGCGCCGCGTGGTATTCCGATTCGTCCGTTCTTACGGCGAGCAGATGTACGATGCCACCAATCATCTGCTCATCATGCCGGCCCATCTTCTCGCTGGAATTCCGCAGGATTCCCTCGCTACCTCGAATTTCGCCCAGCATCCTGTTGGAGACGGGCCCTTTCGCTGGGTCCGCCGTATTCCCGGACAGCTGATCGAGCTGGCTGCGTTCGACCGATATTTTCAGGGGCGGCCGAAGCTCGATCGTGTGTATTTCGAGGTGGCGCGGGATCCGGAAGCGCGGCTGAATCTCCTCTTGAGCGGCCAGGCCGACGTCATTCAGTCGCTCTCGCTGCCGGCCGAGCTGCGGGTGAAGCAGGACACCACATATCAGATCACGTCGGTGCCCAGTCCTGCCGTTACCTACGCGTTGTTTAACCAGAAAGCGAACGGTGATCGCAGCCGGCCCCACCCGATCCTGTCCGATCCTGTCGTACGGCGCGCGCTGGTCCTGGCGCTCGATCGCGACCAGATGATCCAGGCCGTCTACGGCGGCCATGCCTCGGTCCCCGACGGTCCCGTTCCGCAGGCCTTTGCCTGGGTCGATATTCCCGGTCGCCGGGCGGCGCCGTCGGATACCGGAAAGGCTCGTGCGCTTCTCGCATCAGCGGGATGGATCGATCACGATGGGGACGGCATTCTCGACAAGAACGGGATGCCTTTCGTGCTCACGGCGAGCACCCCCAACCGGTCTCCCCAACGACCATTGCTCGCGCAGCAGATGCAGGCTCGGCTGCAGCGACTCGGCATCAAGCTCAACATCGACATTCTGGAGTTCGAGGTTTCCCAGGAGCGGCGGAACGCCGGTCAGTTTGATATCGACATGTCATCGGCCAACCTGGATCCAACGCCCTCCGGCTGGGACTGGAGCTGGAGCTGCGCCAACGTCGGAAAGCCAGGGCAGAATGTTGGCAGCTACTGCAATCCGAAAATCGATTCACTGCTCCAGGTCGCCGGATCGAGCGCGAACCCGGTGAGCCAGTATCGGGAAATCCTCGGGCTCATCATGGACGATGTGCCGGCCATTTTTCTGGCCTCCCCCGCCAGCGTGATCGCGGTCCATCGCCGCTATGCGACTCGTCCTTTCCGAACGGAGATGGCCTGGCTTTCATTGCGGCAGTGGAGCGTGACCCCGGGACAGCAGCTTCCGCGGGATGCCGCCGGCGCCGGCCGGTGAAATGCTGACAGCGTCTTGATCCGCTGGCTGCTGCTTCGCATCGCCCAGTCCTTCGCAACGCTTGCGACGGCATTGGTCATTCTCTTCGTCCTCATGCGCCTGGTACCGGGAGACCCCGTGTCCGCCTATATCGGGGAGCGGCGCATGAGTGTGGAGGATACCCGAAAAATACGCCAGCGTTATTGTCTCGATTGTCCACTCCCCAGACAATTTGCCGGGTTCGCAGGCCGTGCGGTTCACGGAGATCTGGGCACCTCCATCCATTTCCCGGGGCAGCCGGTTACCCAGCTCATCCGCGAACGACTGCCCGCCACACTCCTGCTCGGCGGCACCGTTCTTCTGCTCAATTTTACGCTGGGCATCGGACTCGGCGTGTGGCAGGCCATGACAAAAGGCCGCTGGATCGATCGCCTGCTCACCACCTTTTCCCTGGTGGGTTATGCGATGCCTTCGTTCTGGCTGGGGATTCTCCTGGCGTGGATTTTCGCGGTCAAGTTGCGCTGGCTTCCTCCGGGCGGCATCACCAGCATCTACCTGTCGGCCGAGGCGGGATGGTGGACCACGGCGACGGATGTTGCCACGCACCTGATGCTCCCCGCGATCACGCTGTCGATCGTGAGTATCGCCGCCACGATGCGCTATCAGCGCGATGCCATGATCGATGTACTCCGGCTCGATTACATCCGCACAGCGAGAGCGAAAGGCCTCACTGAAGGGGCCGTGATCGCGCGCCACGGCTGGCGCAACGCCATCTTTCCCGTGCTCACTCTCTTTGGCCTCTGGCTGCCGATCCTCGCCACCGGGTCGGTGTTTGTGGAATCGGTCTTCAACTGGAACGGTCTGGGCCTGCTCGCCACCGAGGCGATTGGAGCCCGCGATTACCCGCTCCTCATGGGGACCGCCATCCTGGTGTCGAGCCTGATCGTCCTGGGAGGACTGCTGACCGATCTTGGCTACATGGTGCTCGATCCGCGGGTTCGCCACCGTTGATCGGGCCGATTGCCGGGACGTTTCGTGACGTGTGGGCGAGTCGTTCCGGCAGAATAGGAATACTCACCCTGGCCATCGCCATCGCCGGGGTGCTGCTCCTCCCCCCCCTGCTCCAGGATCCCAACGCACAGTTCAATATTCTAGAGGGGGCGGTACCGCCCTCGCTGCACCATCCCTTCGGCACCGACCAGTTGAACCGCGACGTCCTTGCCCGGGTGGTCCGTGGGGCAGGAATCTCGTTCACCGTGGCATTTCTTTCGGTGACGCTGTCGATCACCCTCGGCGCGTTCGTCGGCCTCGTCGCCGGCTACCATGGCGGGTGGGTGGACATGCTCATCATGCGCCTGGTGGACGGCGCACTCGCAATCCCGCGACTCTTTATTCTCCTCCTGCTGCTCGCGATCACCCAGCACATTTCGCTCGCATTGTTCGTGATCGTGCTCGGGACCACCGGGTGGTTTGGAGTCAGCCGAATCGTCCGCGGCGAGGCACTCCGGATTCGCCACGAGGTGTACGTTCAGGCGGCAGAAGCACTCGGTGCCAGTCCAAAGAGGGTTATTTTCAATCATCTGCTTCCGAATACCGCCGGTCCCCTGCTGGTCGCTGCCACCCTCGGTGTGGGAGACGTCATCCTGCTGGAAGCCGGCTTGTCCTTTCTTGGGCTTGGTGTCCGCCCACCCACACCCACGCTGGGCGGCATGATTCACGAATCGCGCGAGATCATGCTGTCAGGCGCATGGGCCAGCATCTTCCCCGGCCTGGCAATCGTCTTGACCGTCCTGGCAGTGAACCTGGTTGGCGAGGCGCTCCGGGATAGTTTTGATCCGAAGAACGCCACGTCCTGAATTTTACCGGCTAGCGAATATTCCAGACATGAGCTTTCCTCTGCCGCAACCCGACCCCATGCTCCTCTCGGTCCGCGATCTGCGAATCACGTTTCCGGGAACGGAACGGCCGGTCGTGCCGGTGGATGGAGTTTCCTTCGACATTGCACGCGGGGAAATGCTGGCATTGGTGGGTGAGTCGGGGTCCGGCAAGAGCCTCACCAGCCTGGCACTGCTGCGGCTGGTGCCGCCACCGGGCCGAATCGAATCAGGCAGCCATATCGAGCTGGGTGGAGTTGATCTGCTCACGCTCGAGGAAAAGGCGCTCCGTTCCATCCGGGGCCGCCGCATTGCGATGGTCTTCCAGGATCCCATGACCAGCTTGAATCCAGTCTTCACTGTTGGAGACCAGATCGCCGAAGGAATTCGGGCGCACAACTCGGTGTCCCGTAAGAATGCGATGGACCGAGCTGTTGCCCTGCTCGCGGAGGTAGGGATTTCCGATCCCGCCACACGGGTAAAGAACTATCCGCACCAGATGAGCGGCGGTATGCGCCAGCGCGTCATGATCGCCATGGCTCTTGCCTGTGAGCCGGAGTTGCTGGTCGCTGACGAACCCACGACAGCACTCGATGTCACGGTGCAGGCCCAGATTCTCGAGATCCTCGATGAGCTTCGTCGTGCTCGGGGCATGGCTGTCCTCCTCATTACTCACGATCTCGGCATCGTGGCCGGTCGGGCTGACCGCGTAGCCGTGATGTATGCCGGCCAGATCGTGGAGCAGGCGACGACCAATCAACTCTTTGCCCGTCCGTCGCATCCGTACACCCAGGGACTCCTCGCCTCGGTGCCTCGCCTCACCGGACCCCGCAGCCGGCTCACTCCTATCGGGGGCAGTGTTCCTACGCCAGACGCGTGGCCCTCGGGTTGCCGGTTCCGCCCGCGCTGCCCTCAGGCGTTCAGCAAGTCGGAGCTGCCGCCTCCGCCCCTCGATGTTGAACCGGGGCACTGGATGCGCTGCTGGCTGGCCGAGAAGGGAGAAGCATGACCCAGGCAACCAGCCCGGTCAGCATCGAGACGGCTGACGCGCCGGGCAAAACGCTCCTCGAGGTGCGGAGCCTCGTGAAACATTACAAGGGGGGCGGACTCTTTCGGCCCGGGCCAGTCGTGCGCGCGGTCGATGGTGTTTCATTTGAAATCGGGCTGGGAGAAACGCTGGCGCTGGTTGGAGAATCAGGCTGTGGCAAATCCACCGTAGGCCGGACCGTGCTTCGCCTCATGGAACCGACTTCCGGGCAGGTCGTGTTTGATAAACAGGAGATTTTTTCGCTGGATCAGGAAGCAATGCGTCAGATGCGGAGGAAGATGCAGATCATCTTCCAGGATCCGTACAGCTCGCTCAATCCTCGAATGACGATCGGCAAGGCTGTCGCTGAGGGCATTGAGATTCATCGTCTCGCGCGGGGCAAAGCCATCCGCGACCGGGTTGCATCACTGCTCGGGGAGGTTGGGCTCGATCCCTCCTACATGGACCGGTATCCCCATGAATTCTCCGGTGGACAGCGCCAGCGGATCGGCATCGCCCGGGCGCTGGCCGTGGAGCCTTCGTTCATAGTATGCGACGAACCGGTTTCGGCACTCGATGTTTCGGTGCAGGCGCAGGTGCTGAACCTGCTGGTCGACCTCCAGCAGAAGCACGGGCTGTCCTATCTATTCATCGCTCACGATCTCGCCGTCGTACGGCAGGTCGCTCATCGAGTCGCGGTTATGTACCTCGGGCATCTCGTCGAAACCGGCCCGACCGAGCAACTCCTCGCGGATCCCCGTCACCCGTACACCCAGGCCCTGCTCTCGGCCGTGCCGGAACCGGATCCAGACCAGCAACGCGACCGTATCATCCTCGAAGGCGACCTGCCGAGCCCGGCCAATCCTCCAACCGGATGCCGCTTTCATACCCGGTGCTTCCACCATCTCAAGAGCGACCGCTGTCGCGACGAGATCCCCCTGCTTCGCCCGGTGCATCAGACAATGGCGGCGTGTCATTATGCAGAAACGCTCCCGCTGAGAGCGCGGTCAGAGGGGTGAGGTGTGACAATCACCGCCGGAAACCCCCACCCCTCAAGACTCCTCGTGACATAAGTCACCGCCCCGTACTCCGGGAGAACCGACTCTGTATCAGTAACTTTCCACTGTTAACAGGAGACGGCACAATGGCGGATGGCAAACGCGCTGAAGACACACTCAGTGAGAAGAGCGTGAAGGATAAGGTCAAGGGAACAGTGAACGAGCTGGTCGGCAAGGGTCGCGGAAAACTGGGTGACCTGACCGACAACGGGTCGGAGCACATCAAGGGCAAGATCCAGGAAGTCAAAGGCAAGATTCAGAAGAAGAAGGGTGATGTCGAAGGAAAGATCGCTGATGACTTGAGTGTCGAGCGAGACCGGAAACTGGTCGAGGACAGCGACGAAGATTTGTAGCTGATCTCGCTACCTGCAGGAAAGTAAAGGGGTGGAGAGACGCGTGTCTCTCCACCCTTTTTGTCTCTCGCACTCCGGTATCAGGACGCGAGCTGGATGGTGATGTCGCTCTTGAGCCGGCGGAGCGCCGAGGTGCGGATCTGCGAGATCCGTGACTCGGTCAGGTGAAGGATGTCGGCGATCTGCCGGAGATTCAGTTCCTCGTAAAAATAGAGCACCAGCACGGTGCGCTCGCGCTCAGGGAGTGCCGCGATGGAGGAGGCAAGCTGGCTGACACTTTCCCGGGCCTCGATCTGATCGTGCGCATCGATCACGTCGCGCTCGCCAAGCTTGCTGGCCAGGTCGCTCTGCCCATCGTTGGAGGATGCCGAGTCCTCGAGGGAGAGGATAGCCGCGCCATCCACCGAATTGCGCCAGGACCAGTACGTCGGTACGTCGATTTCAAGCACAGCTGCGACTTCAGAGGGTGCCGCCGCCCGCCGGGTGACCGACTCGATACGGGCCGAGGCCTGATTGAGTTTGCGCGCTTTAGAGCGGACTGAGCGCGGCGCCCAATCCCGAGACCTCAGCTCATCGAGCATCGCACCGTGAATGCGGCGGGAGGCAAAGGTCGCAAAGGAATATCCGCGGCTCAGATCGAAACTCTCCAGGGCCTGTACGAGGCCCAGGGTCCCGGCGCTCATCAGATCATCCACCTCGACCGCCCCGCCAATCCGCAAAGCCAGTTTGCGGGCAAGGAGTCGCACCAGGTACAGATTCCGGTTCAGCAGCTCGGCGCGGGCCGCCAGGTCGCGCCCCCTCCGATACCGCCTCCAGAGCGAATCGTCGGATCCCGCATCACTGGTGGTGACTTCGGCCGGGACCCTCGCGAGTGGGCCGGCACGTCGATGCGCGACAGCGTGTCGTAAAGCGCTCACAGCATACTCCGCTCGTTAGACTGGAAACCGGGTCTCGATGAGATGACAGGGTCGTGTAAAGCAATGCACATACCATAGTGAGATCGGTTTTGTCGGAGCGGATTGTGACTCGTTAACCTCTTTATATTATGTGACTTATAAAGATCCTTTCGTCGAGAATTAAGAAATGATTTTGGCCTCATGACCGACTAGAAATTTATCAGTGACTGACACTTGGACGGGGAAACCCTGGGTTTACCGAGCCCGTTTGCCAGCGAAAAACGCGCGTCAGCGCTCCATTGAATTTACCCAGGTAGGGAGTTGGCCCGATCTGCGTTCCCTCAAGCTTTTCACCCGGACCGCCGATATGGTGAGAGGAGGATATCAATGCGGTTGTTCCTCGTGAATACCCAAGCAGGGGTGTCTCTTCGATGCCTGACGATGAATCCCATACGCCCGCTGGACCCAATGAACCGTATCAAACCGAAGCAGTAACGGGCCGTCATGGCCTGCGCCACGACCCGCCATTGGAGCAGACGATGATGCCAGACTGCGAGTCGCTCTCATCCGCACGGGTGCGACTGATACTGCGACGGATAGGGTCGGGCTTCTATG
>JBDTQP010000028.1:0-18661 GCA_039932125.1 Gemmatimonadota bacterium | reverse complement strand
AGGGTGATCAACCAGGGCACTCTCGACCTCCATGGTACCGATGCGGTGTCCCGCCACATTCAGCACATCATCAACCCGCCCCAGGATCCACCAGTATCCGTCACTATCGAGTTTCGCACCATCACCAGCGAAATACTTTCCAGGAAAGCGGCTCCAGTAGGTCTGCTGGTAACGCTCATCGTCACGAAAGATGGTCCGGAGCATTCCGGGCCATGGTTCCGTAAGAGTGAGAAAGCCTCCGCCCACCGGCATCGGAGTTCCCTTCGCATCCACCAGCTCCGCCGAAATGCCGGGAAAGGGGATTGTCGCCGAGCCCGGCTTTGTGGTGGTCACGCCCGGGAGGGGCGTGATCATGATGCCCCCGGTCTCCGTCTGCCACCAGGTGTCAACAATGGGGCAACGATTGCCCCCAATATTCTTCTGGTACCACATCCATGCTTCTGGATTGATCGGCTCGCCGACGCTGCCAAGCAGCCGGAGGGTGCTCAGGTCATGTTTCGCCGGGTGAGCTTCTCCCCATTTCATGAACGCACGGATCGCGGTCGGCGCCGTGTAGAAGACGGTGATCCCGTAACGGTGAATGAGCGACCAGAAGCGGTCCCGTTCCGGCCAGTCCGGAGCGCCTTCATACATGAAGACCGTGGCCCCATTGGCTAACGGGCCATAGACCACGTATGAATGCCCCGTCACCCAGCCGATGTCCGCCGTACACCAGAACACGTCTGCTTCTTTCAGATCGAAGACGTATTTCGTTGTAGCCGCCACCTGGGTCAGGTAACCGCCGGTCGTATGAACGATGCCTTTGGGCTTTCCGGTGGTTCCCGAGGTGTAGAGAATGAACAGCATGTCCTCCGCATCCATCGGCTCCGGTTCGCAGGTCGCCTCGGCGCTGTCAAGCAGGCGGTGCCACCAATGGTCACGGCCTTCTACCATCGTCGCGAAGGCTTCATCGCCCTCAGATCCGGCCCGCCTCCGGACGACGATCACGTTCCTGATCGATGGGCACCCGCTGACGGCTTCGTCGGCGAACCGCTTGAGAGGCAGGATCTGGCCGCGACGGTATCCCCCGTCGGCCGTGATCAGTGCAACCGCCTCGGCATCATTGATCCGGTCGCGGAGGCTCTCGGCGGAGAACCCGCCAAACACGACCGAATGGACGGCCCCGATCCGGGCGCAGGCGAGCATCGCAATCGCGGCCTCCGGAATCATCGGGAGATAGATCGCGACCCGATCGCCCTTTTTCACGCCGAGCTTCTTGAGTGCGGCGCCGCAGCGGCTGACTTCACGCCAGAGATCCCAGTAGGTCAGCACCCGCCGATCACCCGGCTCACCCTCCCAGATCAGGGCCGCCTTGTTCCGCCGCGCGGTACGGATGTGCCGGTCAAGACAATTGGCGGACACGTTGAGTTTCCCCCCCACAAACCACTCCGCGTGGGGGAGCTTCCATTGCAGGACCTGGCGCCACGGTTGAATCCACTCGAGTGCCCGAGCCTGTTCCGCCCAGAAACTCTCTCTGTCCCGTGCCGCATCCAGGTAAAGCGCCTCCTGCGCGTTTGCCTGGCTGGCAAACTCGGGGGCCGGGGCAAAGCGGCGGGATTCCGTTAACAGGGTATCTATTTGTTCGTTCATGGCTCGGTCGTGCGTGAGGGGAGACAAATGTTAGTACGGTAAGCGGTGAACGGTAAGCGGTAAGCGGGTTAGAAAGTGCTCAATGATGAGCCTAAACGATTGATGGTCTGCAGCTCGCCAGGGACCCGCTCTGCGTACGCAGCACTCTGCACTTTGCGACGCACTCTTGCACGCACCCCGCACGTCTCTTTCACGTGCGCAAACATCTTCACTTGATGCCAGATCGCAGTTTCCCGATTCTGCCGCGAACGGCTAGAGAAACCGGGTGTGACGGAGCTCAACATGCCTCTGCAAGTCACCCGAATCCATTGTCTTATACGGCTGGCATCGCTCTCGCATTAGTGGAGGTCAGCAGGTGAGCCCGAACAAAAAACTGATCCGCCCGATAAGAGCACACCCGGAGCGATCCGGGGCCGCAAAACTGGAGGTCTCATGAAATTCACCCATGAGATAGCTCGGTGCCGAAGGTGGAATGCAGCGCGCGAGCGTGATGCGTTCAGCTGGGGGTATGCGGCGAAGCATCACGCTTCGTGCGTCGGGCTGGGAGGATGAATGTCCGCACATGCGAGGAATCGAATGATTGCAGCACCGGAACACCTTGGACTGGACTCCCGGAATGACTTTCGGAAGGCCGCCGTATCCCTGCTGGAGCAGATGCCCGAGGGTGCCGGCCGCCTGGTGATAGACCTCGGCGCCACAAGGAAGGTGGATTCCGCCGGCCTGGGCGCGCTGATGCTGATCCAGCGAAGGGCTGCCGAGCGGCGCCAGGCTGTGGTGCTCCGGAACGCGAGTGACGAGTTACGCTACCTGCTCGTCCTGACCAAGCTCGACGATCTCTTTGAGCTGGAGTCGGCGACCGGGTGACGATTCCGGGCCGGAACGGCTCCGGCCCACCTCTCCAATTGCGGAACCCCCCCGGTATATATTCTCCATAACAACCCAGTGGCCACTCCTGCCTGACCTTCTCATCCGGCCCTGGGTTCTGACGCAACCATTCTCTGGCCTGACTCAACTCACGGTATGGTATGACTGCACCGGCGCCGCGGAGGAAAGTTCTGTTTGTCGAAGACGAGTCCTCGCTCCGTTCGAGTTACCAGCGCTATTTTGGTGACCGCTATGACCTGGTGTTTGCGACCACCGGCTCCGAAGCCCTGACAAAGCTTCAAGCGGAAACGCCCGATGTCATGGTGCTCGACATGCGCCTTCCCGACACCAACGGAATCGAGATACTCCGGCAGATCCGGCAGGACAACGAATCTCTCCCTGTGATCATCACGACCTCCTACCTCAGCGTTGAGCCTCAACTCCGCATGCTCGGTCTGAGTTACAGTGGTTACCTGCTCAAACCGTTTCGGCTTCACGAGCTCGACGTCCGTATAGATGCAGCTCGCTGAGGTTCCCCTGCTCGAGGCCCGGCGCCTCGAACGCAGGTTCGGAGTCTCCCCCATTCTGCGCGGCCTGGATTTCACCCTTCAGCGAGGAGACGTTCTCCTGGTTGTCGGGGAGAACGGCACGGGCAAAACCACCCTCCTTCGACTGCTGGCCGGCCTGCTCAGGCCAACCGCCGGGCAGGTTCTCTTTCAGGGCACGCCACTCCAGAGCAGCGATCCGGCCGGCCGCCGATTCACCGGGCTTCTGTCCCACCAGTCCCACATGTACGATGAGCTGACGCTGCGGGAGAATCTTGTTTTTGCCGCCCGGCTTCACGGGCTCGAGAATCCGGGGAAGCTCATCGACAGCGCCATCAGTGCTGCCGGGCTCGAGGCCAGGGCCGACGACCGCCTTGGGCGGTTGAGCCGGGGTATGCTCCAGCGGGCCGCGATTGCCAGGGCTTTCCTTCATCAGCCTTCACTTCTCCTGCTCGACGAACCGTTCACCGCTCTTGATACCGCGTCGGCCGAGCGCGTTCGCGCATGGCTGGCCGGGCAGGCGGCAAGCGGCCATGGGATCATCCTGGTAACGCACCAGCCCTCCGAGGTGTGGGACCTGGCGACTCACGTTGGCGTGCTTGCGGCCGGTCGTTGGGGCATCTTCGAGCCGCGTCCTCCCAACATCGCGGATTTTGATCGCCGGTATCGCGAGGCGACTCGTGTCTGATCCGGCCAGCGTGGTTTCTGAAGACGCGTTCCTCCGCCCGATCCTGGCTGTGGCCGCAAAGGATCTCCGGCTCGAGCTTCGGGGAAAGACCGGGCTCCTGTCCGCGGTCATGTTCGCGGCACTGGTGCTGATCATTTTCAACTTCTCTCGCGACATAACGCTGGTAAGCAATGTGGATTTTGCCCCGAGCGTCTTGTGGGTCACCTTCGCCTTTGGCTCGGTAGTCACCCTGAACCGGGCATTTCACCTGGAACGGGAGAACGCCGCGTTTGATGGACTACGGCTCGCCCCGGTATCGCGCAGCAGCATCTATCTCGGCAAGCTGCTCGCCAACCTGGTATTTGCCGGAATCATGGAGCTGGTCACGGTCCCGCTCTTCATTCTCTTCTTCGATGTGAGCATGGGACGCGCCTGGCTCGGCGTGGCTGGTGTCACTGCCCTGGCCACCATCGGATTCGTATCGGTGGGGACGGTGTTCAGCGCCATGGTCGTACGGACCCGCTTCGCGGAGCTGATGCTCCCCGTGCTCCTGCTGCCTTTCATGGTTCCGCCGCTCATCGGGGCTACCCAGGCGACTACCCGGTTGCTCGCCGGCCGTCCATTGAGTGAACTCTGGGGCTGGCTTAGGTTACTGGCGCTCTTTGATATTGTCTTTGTCACCCTTTGCGCCCTGACGTTCTGGGCGGTGGTGGACGAATGAGCACGCCATCAGCGGGACGCTCGGCGATTCGTAATGGTCTCCGGCTAACTCTCTTTGGTCTTTGCCTGCTGGCCGGGATCTACGTGCTCGCGCTTCACTACACACCGATGGAGATCCGCCAGGGCCTGGCTCAGAAAATCTTCTATCTCCATGCTCCCGCGGCATGGTCCGCCCTGCTCGCGTTCGTCTTCGTCGGCATTGTCAGCGTGCTTTACCTCTGGCTTCAGGATCCCCGGCTCGATCTCTTCGCCGCCTCTTCAGTGGAGGTGGGACTCGTCTTCTGCATGGTGATGCTCACGACCGGTCCCATCTGGGCAAGACCGGTCTGGGGCACCTGGTGGACGTGGGATCCCCGGCTCACCCTGACTCTCCTGTTGTTCTTCATCTTTCTCGGGTACCTGGCACTCCGGGCCGCCCTGACGGATCGCTCCGAGCGCGCGCGCTTCAGCGCCGTCATCGGGATCATGGGACTTCTGCTGGTCCCGTTCATACACCTCAGTGTGTATCTCTTTCGCACGATGCACCCGACGCCGATCGTACTCAAGCCAAGCGCGCCCTCGTTGCCACCCGTCATGCTGACGACGCTGCTGGCGTCTTTCGGCGTGGCTACGGTGCTGTACATCGCGTTTGTCATGGTGCGATACGGATTGGCGCTGGAAGCATTTGCGAGGGAGGAGGCCGATCTTGCCGCCTGACGCGACGCCGAACAATGGAAATTACATGGTGGCTGCGTATATCGTCGCGGGGGTCATTTACCTGCTGTACGCGCTGTCGCTCTGGGTCCGGGCAGGTCGCAGCAATAAAAATAGTGGATAGTGGATAGTGGACGGTGGATGGGGTGTAACTGGTGCACCAGGCTGGTACATCGGTAAATATGATTTGAACATTGCGCGTAATGGCAAGTGACAGGAAAAGAGAATTTTCTCTCTCCTGTCACTTTGTCTTGCGGATGTCCACCATTCACTTTCCACTATCCACTATTCACCATTTACTCCTCACCAGCAGGCCGCCGAATCAGCACCCGGTCCCACAGGAGCGCCGCGACGATCCCGCCGAGTATCGGTCCAACCCAGTAGACGAACTGGGCAGTCCACATTCCGGAGACCAGCGCCGGGCCGAAGGCCCGCGCGGGATTCATGGCAGCTCCCGTCATCGGACCTGCCACCAGAATGTCCGCAAAGACGACGAGGCCGATCGCAAAGCCGCCGACCTTGGGGGCATCCGGGTTGACGCAGGTGCCAAACACCACCGACGCAAGGAAGAACGTGACCAGGGCCTCAATCGCGATGGCTTGTCCGGCGGTCAGGGTATTGGCGATGATCGGAGTTCCCGCCGCCACGGCCCGGACCACATGGCTCGGCAACATGAACTTGATGGCGAAACCCGCCAGGGCAGCACCCACGAGCTGTGCGGCGATGTAGGCGATGGCTGTCTGCCCATTGATGCGTCGCCCTGTCAGGAGCGCAATGGTCACGGCAGGATTCAGATGGCCTCCGGAGATCGCCATAGTCGCCGTGACCATGACCGCCAGCGCAATCCCGTGCGCCAGCGCAATCCCAAGGAGTCCGTATCCCGCCGATGGAAACTGCGATGCTACGACCGATCCAGCTCCGAGAAACACGAACGCGAAGGTTCCGACCGTCTCCGCCACCGACCGGCGTACTAAAGAGGACATGAAGTTTTCCTGGGTTAGGATGAGGACGCCAATTATAGCGGGGCAACGGGGCGGCGGGGTAGCGGGGCGGGGAAGGCGTACAGATTCTGGTCGGAATTCAGATTGCACCGTGCCCGGCAGCGCCAAATAAAAAGGGCCGATCTGAGATCAGCCCATCAAAAAACAGGTAGTATTTGTGCTGCCCCGCTGCTAGTCGTCCCGCCGAAAAACCAGCGACGCATTGATGCCCCCGAAGCCGAACGAGTTGCTCATGATGAACTCCGGATCGGACTCGCGTCCTTCACCGGTGACGTAAGCGAGATCGCATGCGGGATCGGGTGTGGTCAGGTTGACGTTTGGTGGAAGCCAGTGCCGGGAGCTCGCGAGAGCGCAGATGGCTGCCTCGATCGCGCCGCTCGCGCCGAGGGCATGACCGTAGTAGCCCTTGGTGCCGGAAAGCGGAATCTGGTATGCCCTGTCACCAAAGACCTGCTTGATGGATAGGGTTTCCGTGGGATCGTTGAGCGGAGTCGAGGATCCGTGCGCATTGATATAGCCGATGGAGTCCGGGCTCACGCCAGCTTCGGTGAGTGCCAGCCGCATGGCGCGCGCCGCCTGTTTACCATCCGGCCGGGGTGCGGTCATGTGGTGGGCATCGTTGGTCAGACCATACCCGCTGATCTCCGCGTAAATGCGGGCGCCTCGAGCCACGGCTCGGGACCGCTCTTCGAGCACCAGCACGGCGGCGCCCTCCGCCATCACGAATCCATCGCGCCCCGCATCGAATGGCCGACTGGCACTCGCCGGGTCCGCGTTGCGAGTGGACATCGCCCGGATGATGGCAAAGGCGCCAAAGCTCAAGGGAGAGAGCGGTGCCTCGACGCCGCCTGCCAGCATGATGTCCGCCTCTCCCCGCCGAATGCAGCGAGCCGCGTCTCCGATGGCGATGGTTCCCGACGCGCAACTCATTCCGTTGGTCGAGTTGGGACCGGTACAGCCGAACTCGATCGCCACGTTGCAGCTCGATGCCCCGGCAAACACTTTGAGCGCGAGCGACGGATCCACTTCGCGAACACCACCCCGCATGAATGCGTGGTGTTGTGATTCAGCCTCGGCCACGCCGCCGAGTGCGGTACCCATCATCACTCCCATGCGGTCGGGATCTTCGGCGTGAGGATCGAGCTCCGCATCTTCGAGTGCGAGGCGCGAGGTCGCGATACTGAAGAGCGCGAAACGGTCGAGCCGTTTGGCTCGGCGTTCTTCGACATGGTCCGACGCGTGGAAGCCCTCGACCTGGGCGGCGATGCGGGATTTGAATGGCGAAGGATCGAACCTGGTGATCTCCCGGACGGCAGACTCCCGCCGGCGAAGCCCATCCCAGAATGCCTCACGCCCGATACCAATCGGGGTAATCACACCAATACCGGTAACCACGACTCGGCGCTGCTCAACCATGATTGTGCTCCACAAACCGGGCAATCCCCGCCAGGGTGCGCGAGGCGATACCGTGAATAAAGACCGGGCCGATGACCAGGTCCGCTGCCATCCCGCCGATCAGCGGCCAGCGCGGTCCTGCCCATTCATGCACGATGGTGACATCCGTTTCATTACCACGGGAGACGACCTGCCATACCACATCCATTCCCCGCGTGATTCCTTCAATATGCTGGTAGCGTACTTCCTGCCGTGCGGAGTCGATGTCCATCCGGGACACCCACCACGTTGGGTACCGGGCTGGCCCGAATGGACGCCAGGCCGCCATTTCGACTACCCCACCATCCGGCCAACGTTCCCGCATGGTCACCCATCGGTAGTGCCCGAGGCGATCGGGCCAGCGCTCGACATCCGCCGCCGCCTGGAAAACCAGAGATGATGGCGCTTTCATCCGGAGAAAATCGACCGTCTTCATCCGGTTGGCCTCCATACCGCCAGGAGCCGGAAGGCCGGACGTCGCCATGTTTGTGCCGGCATCCCTGCCCGTGCAAACAGGTCGCGGAATTCCCCGGGAGAATACCCTCTTCGCACTGAAGTGATGCCGTCGATCCTGGTCGTCTGATCGAAATTGAGGAGACGGGAGCCAATCCAGAAACCAGCCATGGCGAGCCGGGCCCGTTCGAGATCGGAAACGATCACCCCGGTACGCGCGACCCGGTTGCACTCGAGAATGAGGCGTACTGCGGCGTCCTGCTGAAGATGGTGAATGACCTGGCTCACCAGGACGATGTCCACCGAACGATCTTTCAGGGGAAGCGTGCCGGCACAGCCGACGATGGCCATGACTCCGTTTTCCCGCGCGAGGTGGGCGGCGGGGTAGCTCCGATCGAGCCCGAGCGGACGCAGGGTGAACCCACGGGTGCGAGCCCACGCGGCGCCGGCCATGGGAAGGTCGCCGGCCCCGGTGCCCACGTCGAAAATGGAAAGAGTCCGTCCAGGAGGAAGACCCGCCAGCACCCTTCCCAGCCCGAACTTGAACGCGGCGGATCCCCCGAACCATCGATTCGCGCGGGTGATGTGACCGAGTGAGCGCCGAACGATTGCCGGGTCGGCATCCGGATCATCGAGCAGTTCCGCACCCAATCCAGTCGTGGCGAGGCCGTTCATCCGCGGGCCAGTCCGGCGTAGCCACCGCGATAATAGAGCAGTGGCTGTCCCTCCTCCGTGGCACCGCCGATGACACGCGCGAGATAGATCGTGTGGTCTCCCGCCGGATATGCGGCGAATTTCTCACACTCCAGATGGGCGAGAATGCCTTCCAGCACAATCGCGCCGCTTTCTGTCCGGTGAAACCCCACCCCGCTGAATCGCCCCGTTTCCTGTTCGGCAAAACGTCGCGAAAGTGCTTCCTGGTCCGCCGAAAGAATATTGACCGCGAACGCATCGGCCTGCTCCAGCGTTCGATACATGTCAGCCGAATGCTCGATGCAAACCGAGATGAGCGGCGGCTCCAGCGAGACTGAAGTAAAGGAGCTCGCCGTCATTCCGGCCGGGGCACCGGCGGCGTCGATCGCGGTGATGACGGTGACGCCGGTCGCGAATCGGCCAAGGAGCTGGCGAAATCGTGCTGGTTCAACATCCATCTCTATCTAAATCCTCAATTGCCTCTTGCGTGCGTTGAGGGTCAAATGGTGAACGGGACAGCGTCCGCTCCCTCGCGCGGGCACCCGGCCGCACTCAGAGAACCATGCGTGACAGGAAAACAGGATTAAGCACTTTGCCTGCCGGAACGAAATCCGCGGTAACACCAATCAGTGTGTCTGCCATGTTGCCAGTCCGCGCGAGCCGGCCAACAGCGTGATCAAAGAGCGCGGGGGCGAGCATGCCGTACCCGATCATCCGTTCAACAGCCCACTTTCCCCGGAACGTCTGGCGTCGAGCCCGGGCATATGCTGCCAGGTGGCGCGCGAGGATTGGCCCCTCCCCGATAAGCGCCTGGCACAGGATGCTGCCGGCCAGCTGGGCGCCTCTGAGCGCGCTGTAGATCCCCTCTCCGGTGAATGGATCGAAGAAATCCGCGGCATCGCCGACCAGGAGTGCGCCATTTGCGGTCACGTGACGGGCGCGGACGCTGAAAGGTCCCGTCGCCAGGACCGGCTTCACCATTCCCGCTCGCGAGACGCGGGAGCCCACGCCGGGGAACGTAGCGAGTGCCTCGAAAAAGAAAGACTCGACCTGTCCACGAGCCTTACGGGCCCGGCGACGCGGCACGACGAGAGCCACATTGGCGATAGTGTCGCTCAATGGATTGAGACCCACATACCCCTCCGGGCCCACATGCATTTCGGCCAGGTCGGTGAGACCGGAGACGCCCGCTACGTGGGCCACGAATCCCATGCGCCGTGGTGCGCCAGACCGGACGCCGCCCATTCGGCGCGCCACCACCGAGTGAATGCCGTCCGCGCCTACCGTGACTCGCGCGTGAAAGGAAAGTGTTTCTCCACCTGCCACCCGCGCCCGCACACCGATCACCTGGCCATTTTCGATCAGGAGATCCTCAACGGTTGACCTCGGGAAAAAATGAGCGCCGGCCTCTTTCGCGCGTTCGAGCAGAACATGATCGAGAACCCAGCGGGCAACGGACAGGCCGGCTGCGGCAGGGAACCTCGGAGATGCGAGCGCGAACTGCCCCGTCAGCCGCGAGCCTCGAGACCCGATCACGGTGGTGCCCTTGAGGGTCCGCGCGCCGCGTGAGCGGAGCAGTGCTGTGACGTTCAGCCGGTCCAGCAGAGCGACCGCGCCGGGTCCCATATACTCCGAGCAGGCTTTGTCGCGGGGGAAATCGGCGCGGTCGAGGAGGGCCACTCGAAACCCGTGGTCGGCCAGATGAGCCGCAGTGGCACTCCCGGCAGGACCTGCCCCGACAATGACAGCGTCGAACGACTCGGCCCGCTCACCCGCTCTCCCTGGCATCGAATCAGCCGGGTGCTCAGGCGAGTCGATCGTAGGTGACGCCATCGAGCATCAGCTTGTCGCGGGAGAAATTAGCCAGAGACCAGCGGAAGGCGACCGCCTGGGTGTTGCCGCTCCAGGTAATCGTCACATCCCCACTTCCGACCCGGAAGCTGCAGTCCATTCCGGTTGTTATCGTGCGATCTTCAATTACCGAGTATATCTCCAACGATCTATGGCAGGAGCCATTGGGAAGAAAGCTCCAGGTAACTGTATGTCGCTGCACATCATCCGGCAGCTCGATAAGAAATGTGGCCCGCCAGGTCCCATTGAGTTCGCTCGAGCTTCCGCCGCCCCCCCCGCCTCCACCAGTACCCGCTCCTACCTGACTTGTGTCCCGAGGGGCGGAGTACCCGGTCGGATCACGCAGGTCACCCCGACACCCCCCAACCAGCAGAGTGGCAGAGAGCAGGGCGAGTGCCCCGAATCGCGCGTTTTTCACCGTCTCGTTCATGCTTGA
Organism: Gemmatimonadota bacterium; assembly: GCA_039932125.1. Classification (GTDB taxonomy): domain Bacteria; phylum Gemmatimonadota; class Gemmatimonadetes; order Gemmatimonadales; family GWC2-71-9; genus DASYPP01. The sequence goes on along the minus strand of JBDTQP010000028.1, from coordinate 7,675 downwards.
AGGGTACACTGATAGGCCGGGATTTGGGTGGCAGGGTGCAGGAGAGGCGGTGATTCAAAAAGCAACCACGCCTCTTGGATCTCCGGCTGATCCAGCCTGCTGTTTCCGTGCTGGCTCCGTGCTTCCGTGATTGCGGTTCCCTGAAAGTCAGCTACGAGAAAAGAGCGGCAGTCAACATTCCAGCCATGCCACCGACAAAGGTCGCAATAGCATTCACCCCGTCGTTATTGAGAAAGCTGAAGCCACCAATGAGCGCAGCTCGGCTCCCGCAACGATGAATCGGTCGCTCACAGGGTGTGTTACAGAGAGGGCAACGGTACCGGGCCTGACACCCCGATCCGAGCAGCGAATCCAGGGTCATTCCTATCATACCAATGATCAGACCAGCAACGAGTAGCCGGGGCTCGGAAAGGGCCAGCGCTCCGGACGCCGAAACGGACACGGCACCGGCGAATGCCCCCGCGGTACCCACCCAGGAGACGGCTCCGCTGCTTCCTGGGGAGACCGGATTGCCGGTCAGGATGTCCCTTGGGAAATGTGGGCTGCGCGGCCCAATGCTGCTGGCCCACGTGTCGGCGGCCGCCACTGCCAGGCTCGCCGTGATGGCCCAGATGGCATGCGACATTGAAAGGATCCCGAACCATCCGCCGAGTGCCATGATCGCCGCGACGCCGCCATTCGCGAGCACCTGCCATGCATCGCGCCGTGAACCTTTTGTGCCCATCGACTGATTCGCTGGATCGACGCCGCGCGATACCGCGGAGCTGCCGATGAAAAAGGCGAGCAGAATGGCTCCGGCCCGCCACCCCGTTCCTGCATAAACAGAAGCGCCGACAAGACAGGCTGCCACGGATCCCCAGGGGGTCAGCGCGCGCAGCGACCAGGCGGCGAGGCTTACTGCCGCGCTCACACCGAGTGCTGCGACCAGGGGGGCGCTCACGAGTTGTTTAGAATGGTGGTTGCCTGCGTGAATGCTGGAGGCATGAAGGCGCTGACTAGCCGGAAAGCTCCTCCTGGCGAAGTGCCTCGAGCACTCGCTCCTTCACCTTCTCCGGGCAGGCCTGACGCCCAAACCGGGTCTCCAGCAGCACAACGAAATTGATTTCGTAACGAGCCTGGTGCTCGCAGGGGCGGCATATGTCGACATGATGCTGAACGGCTTCAGCGATGTGAGCAGGGAGCTCGCGCTTGACAAAGTCCATCAGCAGCTCGAGCGTTTGCTCGCAGGTGAAGCGAGCGGTCATGTCCCACTCCGTGCGTTGATATAACCCATGTCGACCGCGTGGTTGTAAAGGTCAGCCTGCATGAGCTTCCGGGCGCGAAAAAGTCGAGATTTTACCGTTCCGACAGGAATACTGAGCGCCTGGGCAATTTCCGCATAGGGCAGCCCCTCGACATCGCTCAGCATCATGACTTCCTTGAACTCGCGGGGCAGCTTATCCAGTCCCCGGAGAATCCGCTCATCAACAATCTTGTCAAAAAACGCTCCTTCGGGATCCGTCTCTTCATTCCGCCGTTCCTCCGGCGCGACGTCTACATTTTCCAGGTCCATCGAAATCGGTTCCCGCTTTTCCCGGCGGTACAGGTTGATAAACGTGTTTCTCATGATCGCCAACAACCATGCGCGGGCACTGGTTCCCGGCTGAAACCGTTCCCACGCCCGATACGCCTTGAGCATGGTGTCCTGGACCAGGTCCTCCGCGCGAGCCGGCTCCCCCGTATAGCGAAGGCCCACACGGTAGAGCAGATCGAGCTGCGGCAGGATCTCCTCGTCAAACGATGTGCGTCGCTCACTCTCCGTAGCCATGGTGACAATCTAGGGGGACAGGGTAGGGGACGAAACGGTAAGTTGATTCGATGGAGGAAGTCCCCGGAAACCCTGACCGACTAATGATTGCCGATTCCCCATTGCCAATAGGTGAATGCTTTCAATTGCGCTCCTCGTTCTTCCCCGCCTCCCCGCCTCCCCGCTTCCCCGCCTCCCCGTCTCCCGCTACAATTCGATCTCTTTCCGCACAGGAACCCCTGCGACTCCGTGCCTGACGATCTTTCCGTTCACGCCATCATCCCGCTCAGTCTGCTGGAAGCGATTCGCAACCTCGATACTCCCGTCGAAGACGGGCTGGAGGAGCTTGCGGGTGAGATGGTCTCGAAGCGACTGGGCTTGAGTCCCACGGTCGCCGCCCAGATCACCCGCTATCAGGAAGCGGCCAGGCGGGACGGCCGCCTTCCCGTCGACGAGGCGCTCTCAGTCTTTCGGCTGATTGATCGAAGGCCGGACGCTGCACTCATCTTCTCCGATGGCGGCCGGCGTGCGGCGCGGCACGGCCTCAAGGCAGGCAACCTTGCCGGTCGCACGCTGGTGGCGAGCGCACCCGCGTTTGTCGGGCGGGCGGTGGGTCTGCGCCGGGCCGGGAGTGTCGCGAGGCGTGTCCTGGGGGCCGAGCTCAAGATGACAGGCGTGGTGGCCGCGGCAAAAGTGGAATCAGCGCTCTCTGCTGAAGTGGCCGCATCCGGGAAAGGCTGCGCATTCTATGGCGCCGCCTTCGGCGAGCTCCTGCGACATCAGATAGGATTCGAGGGAGTGATGATCCATGAACGCTGCCGTGCGCGGGGTGACACTGTCTGCGAGTGGCGCGGTACTCATTCGGTTGGCTACGAGTGAGGCTCCTCGGCACGCTCGATCGAAACCTGCTTCGCGCCTCCCTCGACGATATCGGCGCCGATGGCTGGCTGCTTTACGATTTCCACGGTCTCAATCCGGTGGCGAGCCGCATGCTCGACATGGGCGGCATGGCAACGAGAAGAATCTTCGTGTGGTTGCCGCGCGAGGGAGACCTGGTCGCGATCGCGCACAGAATCGAGCTGCAGCCCCTCAAGTCGTTTCCTGGCCGGGTGATACCCTATGCCCGCCACCAGGAGCTGCATGATGCCTTGCGCGGGGTGATCCAGGGCCGGCGCGTCGCGATGGAAATTTCCCCGGATGACGCGGTGCCGTATCTCGACAGGATTCCCTCCGGCGTGGTGCAGTTGCTGACCCGCCTCGGCGCGATGGTGGTCCCTTCTGCATCGCTGGTGACCCGCTTCGCCGCTACATGGAGCGCAGGAGAGCTCGATGATCATATCCATGCGGCGGAGGTGCTGGCGCGGGTCGCGAAAGATGCGCTACTGGGCGCGGTAACTCTCGGAGGTACCGGACTGCGGGAGACGGAGCTGCAGGCCCAGGTGATTGCTGCAATGAAAGCTGGCGGACTGGTGACCAACGCGCCGCCTATCGTCGGGTTCGGGGTCAATTCGGCCAATCCGCATTATGAACCCATTGCCGGATCCGACGCCGAGCTGGTGGGCGGTGATGTGATTCTGATCGACCTCTGGGGTGGTCGCAGCCGGGACACTGTCTTCGCAGATCAGACCTGGATGGGATTCGCCGGCGAGCGGGTGCCGGACGAGGTCGATCGCGTCTGGCGGACGGTGCGGGATGCCCGCGATGCAGCCGTCAGTTTTCTTCGTCGCACATACAGTGAGGGGAAGAGAGTCGCGGGATTCGAGCTGGATCGCGCGGCCCGTACGCTCATTTCAGAGGCGGGATATGGCGACGCCTTCGTGCATCGCACCGGTCATTCCATCGATCATGACCTGCATGGATCGGGTCCCCACCTTGACGACTACGAGACCCACGACGACCGGATCCTGATGTCCGGGATCGGGTTTTCGGTGGAGCCTGGAGTCTATCTCCACGGTCGATTCGGAGTTCGAAGCGAGATCAACGTCCACTTGTCCGGCGATGAAGTTCAGGTGACTCCGCGTGAGATCCAGCGGGATTTGATTCACGCCGGGCGGGAGGGATGAGAGGCGTCAAAGAGCTTCCGGCCCAGATGTGGCGTACTTGGTGGGACATATAATAGAGAAAGGGGATTTCGCCCTAACTTGCACCTGGAGTCATGGGTGAGCGGTGACAGGCTTGAGCGGAAAGCCGGTTTAGCACGTCATCTCCCACTGTTTCAGAGAGTTACAGGCGGTGTCTGGAACCAGCCTGAAACATCATTGTTCCTTGACACACGATTTTAGGGACTCCATATTGTGGCTCGTCCGATCGGGCCGCGACCGGACTCCGAAGTTCCCGTAACACCTTTTTGCCTCTCTCTATCCTCATCGCAGGTCGTGTATCAACGGTAGTCGCATTCCGTTCCCAGGCTTGGAAAAGCTGGGGCGCGTGTGCTTGCAGGCCGAAGGATCGGCAGTAATTCAGTGTTCACGCCTTTGGAGGACGTCCACATGAAACAAAGCTGTGTCAGCGCCTTCGCTCGCGTCGCGCGGTGGTTCGCGCTCGCGGCAGTCGCGTTGGGTGTGAGTGCAGGAGCGCTCTATGCCCAGTCGACTGGTAAGATCGAAGGCAGAGTCCGCGATCAGGCGGGTGCGCCTATCGCCAATGCCCAGGTGACGATCGTGGGATCGTCGTTCGGAGCTCTCACGAACAACCAGGGGTACTACTTCTTCAACAACGTTCCGGTTGGTAGCGTGGCAGTTCGTGCCGCGTTCGTCGGGTACAAGTCGGCCGAAGCACAGGGTGTTCGGGTCCTGGCCGGTCAGACCGTCACCCAGGACGTGCAGCTCGAGCAGACCCCGTTCCAGGTCGACGAAATCACGGTGACCGCGGCGGCAACGCCCCTGGTTCCCCGAGATGAAGTCACCACCAAGCAGCGGTTGAACGGCGACTACGTCGACGCCTTGCCGGCCGACCGCATTAATAACATCCTGGCTTTGCAGCCGGGTGTTGTCTCGTCGCCGGGCGGCGGCACTCTGTCGATTCGCGGTGGTCGTACCGACCAGGCCGCGACCTACATCGACGGCGTTCCCACGACCCCGGGCTACCGCGGCACCGGCTTCCGCGCCACGAACGCCGGAACCGGCGGCGCAGCCAACGGTGTGCAGGTCGGCGTCAACGGCTTCGAGCAGGCCTCGGTTACGACCGGCGCTTCCTCGGCCGAATTCGGCAATGCCCAGTCCGGTATCATCAACATTGAAACCCGCTCCGGCGGCTCCAGAATCAAGGGCAACGTCGGGTATGAGACCGACGAGCCGTTCGGTATTTCGCACAGCATCGGCCTCAACCGGATCCAGGCCAGCATCGGCGGCCCGACCGGTATTTCGAACCTGACGTTCTTCGTCAACGGCGTGCTGGAAGGCCGGCAGTCGGCCTTCGCCGCTAACGGTTTCTCGAACGGCGCCGGTTTTGACGCGATCAACAATCCGCAGTTCATCCCGGTGGGCATCGATACCACGGTTGCGGTACCGACCGCGACGGGCGATCCCAACGCCGACACCACGTTCGTTGGTGTCCAGGAGTTCGCGATTTCCCAGGGCAACTGCGATACGTTCTCCGGCAACTCCAATTCCGATATCGCCAATAACTATGGCGTCAGCTGCACCGGAGTTCGGCAGCCCGGTTCCGCTTCGACCGTCTACCAGACCGGGGCCAAGCTCCAGTACACCTTCGGCAGCGGCAACCGGATCTTCCTCACCTGGCAGGGCAGCCGCAACCAGGGTCGTAACGGCGGCGGATTCAACAATCCCCAGAACATCACGGGCTTCCGGGTCTCCAACAACAACTTTACGCTCGGCTGGACCCAGAACCTGAGCAAGTCCGCTGACCGCGCGCTGGCCCTCGACGCGGCCATCTCGTATCAGCAGGATCGTCAGTTGGGCAGCCTGCTCACCCGTCAGTCGGAAGTTGACACCCGCGATCCGTTCGGTGGATTCATCCTGGGCGGCATGGATTTCCTGTTTGACTTCAAGAGCTTCCCGCTCAACGATGAGCTGGTGAACAACTTCCGGAACAACATTCCGGGCAGCCGTCGTTCGCCGCTCGATCTGAGCAACACCAGCCAGTATGACCTCATCGATGAGTACCGCAACAGCCCCTACGGCCTGGGCGGCGGCTCTGAAGGTGGCGGTCCTTTCGGAACCCTATCGATGTATCGGGAGAACCGGGTTCGCGGCAAGGCCAACGTTGACTGGCAGTTCGATCGCTACAACCGGCTCAAGGTTGGCGGCGAGTTCACCCGGTTCAACATCGCGAGCTTTAACAGCTCGCTGACCAGCCAGGCGTTCTCCGAAGCTTTCATCGAGAAGCCGTCGGCATACGACTTCTTCCTTGAAGACCGTCTCGACCTTGGCGATGTCGTCATCGTCGGCGGACTGCGGTACGACTATTACAACTCGAACGCGGCTCGTCCCTACGTGCTCGACACCGTCTCCACCAGCGGGAGCGTAGGCAGCTACAGCTACTTCCCGACGCCGAACAGCTACGGCGCCGGCGGCGCGACCGATGCGGCGGGCAATCCGCTCGTCAAGTTCGTGGACGATCCGAGCCACAACTACATCAGCCCGCACGTGCAGGTGTCGTTCCCGGTGACCGATCGGACCAACTTCCGTCTGTCCTACGCCCACCAGGTGCAGGCTCCGGACTTCAACCTGATCCTCGGTGGTATCAACACGGACCTCCGCGTCACCAACACCAACCACGTTTATGGCGCCGACCTGGATTTCGGCAAGACGATCAGCTTCGAGTTCGGCATCCGTCACGCCTTCAGCGACGACATGGTGCTCGATATCTCGGCGTACAACAAGGACAATCTGTCCGATGCAGCCGGCCGGCTGGTTTCCTTCCGGGATCCGGCGCGGCAGGGTGAGAACGTCGACATCCGTATCTTCACCAATGCGGACTTCGGCAACACCCGCGGTATCGATCTCCGGCTCGACCGGCGAATTGGCCGGTTCTTTAACGGAGTCCTGGCCTACACCTTCCAGGATGCCAAGAACACCGGCTCCGATCCGTTCACCTACATTAATTTCGGCAGCCGGATCATCAGCCAGATCTCCGGTGGTAACCAGCCGCCCCCGCAGGGCATTTTCCCGACCGCGAACAGCCGGCCGCACAACCTGACCGGTTCCTTCGCGCTGACCGTCCCGAGCGACTGGCGGGAAGGCTCCACCGTGGGTTCCGTCCTGCGTGGCGTCGGCGTCACTGCCCTGTTCCGGTATTCGAGCGGCACGTCGTACACGCGCTGCCCGGCAGAAACCGGTAACGAAGGCGTCATCTCCGGTGGCGTCTGCTCTAACAGCTTCTCGGGCGATTTCTTCGGCGCTCGCCGTCCGGCGTACAAGCAGCTCGACATGAAGTTCACCAAGAGCTTCGGGCTGGGCGGTCTGGACATCACGGCATACCTCGATGCCCGGAACATTCTCAACTTCAAGAACATTCTGAATGTCTTCGCTGTCACCAATGACGTCGTGAACAACGAAGAGCGAATCCAGCAGAACTCGGCTGACAGCTCCAGCTTCGCCAGCGAGGCTGACGCGAACTCAGTCTACGGATCCGACGGCTCCATCGACCTTCGCTTCGGTGGCGCGGTGGCCTCCGGCTGCGGCAACTGGGAGAATGCAGCCGGTTCACCGACCACGCCGAACTGCGTCTACCTGATCCGGGCGGAAGAGCGCTTCGGCAATGGGGACCACATCTTTACCCTGGCTGAGCAGAACGCGGCGTCTAACGCGGCGTATCTCACCGGGCGCGGGCTCAACAACTTCACCGACACCCCCCGGCGCATGCGCCTGGGTTTTGAAGTGAACTTCTAGTTTCCGGGCCAACCGGGGAGCCGTCGCAAGGCGGCTC
>JBDTQP010000027.1:0-19100 GCA_039932125.1 Gemmatimonadota bacterium | reverse complement strand
CCCACCAGGAGCAGGGCAGGAATTCCGATCCAGACAAGATCCGCCAGAGGCGCCATCCAGATGACGTGAAGTGGCATCAGGATGATCTGGTGCCGCACGCCGACCTGATAGAGCCGCCAGAGACCCTCAATCAGCCCGGACGCCAGGGCGAGCCATAAGGCCAACAATAGCATTCCCGGCAGGCGGTTTTTTACGGTCTCGGATGTCGCAACCATGCTGCAATTCTCCGTAATTCCTGCAACAAATTGGCGGGCTGGAACACTCAATACCCGAGTCGCCCGTTTTGAGGCGGCTTTAGCAGGGAAATATCAACGGCTTCAGGGTCAATCAGATGTGGGTCCGGCCGAAGCGCAGCCATGGCGAGAATCGGGCCAACCCTAAAGCTGACAGGATATTAGCGAGGGACACCTGTGACCCCAAGGGCGGAATCAAGGGTAGCGCGAAGCTGGCCGATATGAAGCCTGCCTGCGGGGGTGTGAGCGAGGTTAGCGGTCTCGGCCGGGTCCTTGGCAAAATCATACAGCTCAACTGAATCCGCGCTCCAGATAGCATGGAAACCACCCGAAACTGTGGACTGGAAGCGACGCTTTGGACTGGGGCCGGAGGTCTCGGAGATGACCGGACCTGGGGTGGTCTCCGTGTCGATGTTCCACAGTCGGTGGAAGCTCTGACCGGGGAGCGTCGTCGCTCCGGTTCCTGCCATCTCGAGAATCGTGGCGGGGAGATCTCGCAGCGAGACCGGTTGATCCACGGAGTATCCGGCTGGTACACCCGGTCCCAGGATCATCAGCGGAACTTCCGTCGCGAACCGGTAGAGGCTGTTGCCGTGATCGAACAGCCCATGTTCGCCGAACTGCTCGCCATGGTCAGCGGTGATGACGACGATTGTATTGCCGAGGGTTCCCTGCTTCTCCAGGGCGGTGAGCAGCCGGTCCATCTCACGATCCAGATAGGCGAGCGTGGCGTCGTATGCATTCTGCTCCGCCTGAACCTGGGCCGGGGTCAAATGCTCGGCCGGGTCGTCGATTTTTCCCATGTACGGGCGGAGCTCGAGGAGATCGTAGTTTCTGCCCGCGGTCGGCCCGAACTGGTTCGCCAGCTCTGCTGGGGGAAAATACGGTTGATGAGCATCGAAATAGTTGAGAAAGGCGAAATATGGCCGATCGGCCTGGTGCGATTGCCAGTCGAGGAATCGGCTGGTGATCTCTTCTCCGGGTTTCCGTCCGGCGATATCGTACCAGCCCGAGATCCGCCGAAGCAATCGATTCTCCGAGAGTGCCCGGCCAATCGAGCTGTTGATCAGAAACTCTCCCGGAGAAATCCGGTAATCCTCGTAGTGTACGAATCCACGGGCCAATCCGAAACTGCGGTTGCAATAGAGAAGATTCGCCACAAATCCCGCGGTCAGATATCCCGAATCGCGCAGACGCTCCGCCAGGACCGGATCACGGGTATCCAGTGGCGTAAGCCATCCGGCTGACATCTGACTGGGAAATTTTCCCGTGAACATGCTGGCGTGCGAAGGCAGCGTCCACGAGGCGGTAGCCATCGCGTGCTCGAACCGGACGCCACGGCCGGCCCAGCGCTCCATCGCAGGGCTGGTAGGCCGCGGGTAGCCATACATGCTGAGACTCGCTCGACGCACGGTGTCGAGCACGATGAAGATGATATTCGGTGCTCCCTGCCGCGAGGCACCGAGCGCGCCGGAAGCCTTTCGTTCTCGAACTGCGTCCAGGCTGATTGTCACGCTGGCCACAAGGAGCACGACCGCGGCGAGAGCCGGCATCGTTCGCCGGATCAACCGGTCCACCCACATCGCGCGAGCCGCCAGCATTCTGCTTCCCTGGAATGCAACACCCGCTGCGAGCACGCATGCGGCAACAGGGTGAAGCTGTGAGGGGAGGAGCAGAATCGAGAGGGCCGCGAGGAAGAGGCAACCGGCAATGATGGCCCGGGTCGATCGAACGGCAGGAACAACCACCCCGATCAGCACCATGACCGCAGACAGGATGCTGAACCAGAGCAGGTTCGAGAGTGGAGCCATCCAGACGAGGTGAGGGCTGAGAAAGATGAACCCGTGGATCAGTCGCCGGTGGGCAAGTAAGAGCGCCGCTTCGAGGATACCCGCGCTAAGAGCGAACCAGGCGGCATAGCCAAACACGCCAGGGACGGACAGCCGGTCTTTCGGATCGGTCATTTCGTCCGCTGGTAGATCTGCACCGGCGGGTTCACAATGGGCAGATTGTAGAGGTGGCGGCCAAGGATCGGATTCGTCTTGAAATGGGCGGCCTCGGTGAACCCGATACTGCCGTCTCGCAATTGCTCGTACGTGTGCTCGGGCAGGTACTGGCTCCGCTCCAGCCCGCCTCGGCTCGAGTAGTCGGGGATCACGAGCACCAGGCGCGCGCCGCTCTCGACCAGTCGTTGGGACGTGAGCGAATCATCGTCGATCCTGATTGGGAGGACGTCCCGCGGGATTCTCGGCAACTGGCCGACCGAGCCGAAGAAGGCAATCTTGTCCCCCGGACGCGCGTGCGTTTCAATCCACTCGCTCGCTGCATTTCGCGCATCGAACCACACCTGGTAGCGCATGTCGATCGCCCAGGCGGCCAGCCACCCAAGCCCGACAACCGTTCCAAGCCACGCTGCTGCGCGCGGCAGACCCGGGCGCTCCATGCCCAGTGCGAGAAGGCGCGCTGCGAAGAAGACGAGGAGGAGAGCAGGCACCATTGCCCAGCGGTACTGCATGTGCCGGATCGGTGCGATGACCAGGAGCAGATATCCCGCCAGCATAGCCACCAGCAGCCATGCGAAACGAGTACGCCGCCACGTGGCTACGATACCACCGAACGCCGCCAGGAGCATCACCGGCCCCATCGATTCATACACCGCCTGGAAGACATCTCGGGCGACCATCGCGTATCCATGCAATGAACGGGGACGTACGACATCGAGGTGCACGACGTTGACGAAGGTCTTTTCGAAGTTCAGCAGAAACTTGACATGCTCGATAAACCGATGAGGAGCGAACACGATCCCATTCGCCAGGGCATAACCAGCCAGTCCGGCGATGACCATTGCCGCCGGCGCCTTCCACGCCGGCTCGCTTCCCGGCTTTGCCCGGCGATCCAGCAGATGCATCACAATGAGAAAGGCTACGGCAGGGACCAGCGGACCGTAGGCCTGGTCCTTCGTCGCCACTGCAATGGCACTGAGCACGCCAAACCCGATGGCGCGACGAACCGTCAAGCCAGACGTGATGATGTGAGCCGCAGAGAGCACGCAGGCCGAGAGCCAGAAGAGCACGGGGACATCGAGATTGCCGGCATGCGCGTAGTAGACCAGGGGTCCGCACAACATCATGCCGATGCCGGCGATAATCCCCGTACGCCGGTCCCAGATGGTGCGGGCGGCGAGATAGGTGCAGACAACCGTACCGGCGCCCATCAGAACGCTCACGGCGCGTCCAAGAAATGCGAGAGCCGCCAGGGTCGTGACCGGATCCGCGAACCCGTAAGGGTAGGCAGCCGTGGGGGATGAAAGTCCTCCGGTGAGCCAGAGGAACGCCATGTAAGGGGCGTAAACCAGTCCCAGCAGGAGATAGTGAAAGAGCGGATACGCGAAGTACCATCCTTCGCGCGGCGTCACCAGCAGATTGTGCAACTCCGAGAGCGGGCCTATCCCCGCGATACTGTCAACATCCCATCCGCGTATGGTGACTTCGCTCGTCGCGTGGGGAAGCCCCCAGAAAAGTCCCGCCGCGTAAAGCAGGATAGCAAGGCCGGTGAGCAGCCACGCCGCCCCGTCCATCGATCGAAGCCACCGAATCACAGAGCCTCCTCTATTCCTTCGTTGTCAGAACCGCGAGCACATCCTCGAGAACACGAAGCCGGCCATTCATTTCAGTCGAGGAAGCAAGATTGGCCTGCTCGAAAGGATCGTCCGCGGTCCGATACAGCTCCACGCTGCCATCTCCGTTCCTGATGTAACGAAGGCTGTCCGCCACCACGGCTTTCATGTCTCCCTGCGAGACCGGATACCATGCGGGAGTCCGGATCCCCTGGCTCACCTCGGAGAGCAGTGGCTGGGCTGGTGCTAGCGAATCGGTCCAGAAGCGCGCCAGAGAGAATCCGGGGAACGCTGCCGTGTCCCGCATACCCGAGAGATGGGTGAGCGTTCTCGCGACATTCCGGAGGCTTGCCGCCTGGCTCACCGATCGGCCGGGTGGTACCAGCCCGGGTGCCACCACCACGAGCGGCACGTGCACCGCGGGGCTGTACAACGAGTTGCCATGATCAAAAACCCCGTGCTCGCCAAACTCTTCACCATGATCGGCCGTGACCACGATAATGGTGTTCGCGAGGAGTCCGCGTGTTTCCAGCGATTGGAACAGCGCCCCCAGCTCCTGGTCCAGGTAGGCCAGCGCTCCATCGTATTGAGCCATTTCCCGGGCTACGACGTCGGGGCCAAGACCCGCGCGGGCCGGCCGAGCAAGGTAGCGATGCAAAGCGCTCAGATCGGCGTTCCGTCCCTCGGGAGAAAACTTGCGGTCGAATGGGGGCGGGGGAAGATAGGGGCCATGTGCGTCGTAATAATTGAGCATGGCAAAGAAAGGGCGACCGTCTCGCCCATCGACCCAATGGAGAAACCCGCGGTTGATATCGGGGGCTGCAATGCGGACAAGGTGCTGGTCGCTCCGGATGATTCCCCGGAGCAGATAGCTCCGGTCCATCTGCCGGCCGATCGACGAGCTGGCGAGTATCGAGCGCCAGTTGACCAGGAAATCCTGGTAGTGGCTGAATCCCCGGTCGAGCCCGAACTCCCAGCTGCAATATCCCACATTTGCCACGAACCCGCCGGTTGCGTACCCCTGCCCGTCGAAATACTCCGCAAGTGTCAGTTGCCGGTTGTCGAGCGGAGACTCCCAGTCGGCGGAGAGCTCGTGGGGCCATCGTCCGGTGAGAAGGCTGGCGTGTGAGGGCAGCGTCCAGGGGGCCGCAGAAAAAGCCTGGTCAAATCGTACTCCCCGCCGCGCCAGGCTCTCCAGGTTTGGCGTCGTCGGCCGGTCATAGCCATACAGACTCAGGTTGGCGGCACGGACGGTGTCGAGGATGATAAGAAGAACATTCCGGCGGCCGCTCTCCACTGGCCCCAGGTGAGACAGGGCTCGGCCCTCCCGAAGCCTCTTGAACCCCGACATTCCCACCGCCAGCAGGACCACGAGTGCCATGAGCACCCAGGTTGAACGGCCCGCCATGTTCTGAAAGCCGGAACGATGCCTCGTGAGCGTTCGCGAGATCTGGAACCCGATGCCGGCGGCGAGAAGTACCGAAGCATACGGCATCACTTTGGGATACATCAGCAACAATGCTCCCAGTGACATGGTCGACATCAGAAAGACCACCAGCCGGAAAGGCACCGCCCGGGGGAAAATTCTTGCGATGATGGCCAGGGGGAGAGCTGGGAGGAGGAACAGGATCGCATCGGCCGCCGGCGCCATCCAGGGAAAGTACCAGCTGACGTGCACAAGATGGCCGAGTCCGTAGGATCGTATGGCAAGGATCAGCGCCTCCAGCAGTCCCGTCACCATCCCGGTCCAGAGCGCCAGCACCAGGATGCTTTTCGGGCTCACGCTCGAACGGCGCTCTGCCTGGACGCTCACGGCGTGCCAGCTGCCGATGGAATGATCGCCTTCAGCGCGCCCCGATGGCGGGTAACATCGGATGCACCAGCCGGAGTGCCCGCCATGTTATTCCGCTCGATCGGGTCCGCCGAATAATTGTAGAGTTCCTCACTGTGGTCGCCGTTTGCGATGTAATGCAGGGTGTCAAGAACGACGGCACGCATGGAGCCACGGTCGATCGGTGCTCCCTTGGGTAGTCTGGGGTTGTAGTCGACTTCCATGAGCAGCGTGTCTGTCGACGCCGCGTAGGTCGTATCGCGGCGCCAGAATCGGGCGAGCGAACGCCCGGGTATTCCCCTGGTATTTCCCGCCTCCGCGAGATCGAGCAGGGTGGCGGAAAGATCGCGAAGTGAGGCAGGAGACGTGACGTGCTGCCCCGCGGGAACCGAGTGCGGATACCTGATGAACAGGGGCACATGGAGCAGCGGAAGGTACAGGCTGTTCCCATGACCCATGATTGCGTGCTCGCCAAACTGTTCCCCATGATCGGCGGTGATGACGACGATGGTATTCTCGAGGATTCCCCGGCGCTTGAGTTCACCCATCAGCCGGCCAATCTCGGTGTCCATGCTGTACAGCATCGCATCATAGCGATCGCGATTGTCCTGCACCCAGTCACCCGGTAGACTGTCATCCTTCGGCTTGCCCCGGTATCGTGTCCAGCCTTCGTAAACGTTCGAAAGACCCGGAGTAGCAAAGCGCCTGGCGTCGGCAGAATCGGGAAGATAGGGCGCGTGCGCGTCGAAGTAATTGAGGAAAGTAAAGAACGGCCGGCCGTCTGCGTCGTCCAGCCAATGGAGGAACTCCCGGTTCACATCCGCGGCCGACTTGCGTCCAAGAAGCTGGTAGCTGTTGAAGGGCTCCCGCGCCCACTTTCGTCCGGTGATTTCTCGAATGAGAACGGAACTCCGAAAGAGCTCGCCCCGGTTCACCGCGTAATCCTCCCAGTGCTCGAATCCCCGGTTAAGGCCCTTCTCGGTATCGCAGTACAGCGTGTTGCCAACGAACCCGGCGGTGCGATATCCCTCGGCGGCGAGCGCTTCGGCAAGCGTCGGAAACTTGTCGTCCAGTGGATTGAGCCAGCCGGCCGACAGTTCGTGGGGAAAACGCCCCGTGAACAGGCTCGCGTGACTCGGAAGAGTCCAGGGAGCGTTGCTGAACGCGTAATCGAACTGGACAGAGGCATGCGCGAGCTGTTCCAGGAACGGCGTCGTGGGGCGGTTGTAGCCATACGACGAGAGGTCCATGGACCGTGCTGTGTCCAGGATGATCAGCAGGATGTTGGGAGCCGCGCCGCGAGCCGGGGGAAGTGCGGCCACAGCACGCCTCTCGTTCAACCTCCGGGCGGCTGTCGTGCCAGCACCGAGGAAGATCGTAAGCGTGGCGAGTATCCAGCCTGATCGCCGGATGAAAGTGGCGAAACCGGCAGGATGTTTCCGAATCATTCGACTGGACTGCACGGCCATGCCGATGGCGAGCAGGATCGCTGCCCCCTGGTGCAGCGGCGTGTACATCAGCAGCAGCGCGAGGAAAGCCATGAAGCCGAAGACGAGCGTCGCCGGGACGAAAACATTTCGTTTCCATACCGCTCGGTACAAGGCCAGCAGAACCGCTACTCCCAGGAAAACGATCAGCTCCGCAAGGGGCGCCATCCACACGATATCCCGTCCGACAAACACGAAACGCCGGAGGATGGTAGTCTGCGCGGCGAACAGGAGAACTTCTCCCAGCCCGGTGCCCAGGCCAATCACCGCCCCCATGAGCAGGACGAAACCCGCGCGATTAACATCGTCATAAGTCTGTGGTTGAGTCATCGCGCGCCGCCGGGGCCGCCCGTCACCCGGGTAAGCAGGTTCCGGAGTTCATTCAGCATGACGTGCTGGCCCGTAGGCTTGAGAAGGTCGTTGGTCTCCATGATATCGTGCTCGAAGTCATAGAGTTCCGGCTTTCCGTCTCCATTCTGGATATAACGGAACTCGCCGAGCACAACTGATTTCATCGGGCCTCTGCTGACGGGGTACCACTCCGGGAGCCGCGGTGTGTAGGCGACCTCGGCCACCAGTGTGTCTGATGATGCGCCCTCGATCGGGGCGGCTCCGTTCCAGAACCTGTCGAGTGAGCGGCCGGGAACCGCCGGGTCGGCGGGTCCGTCTACCTGGCCCATGATGGTTGCGGCGAGATCGCGAACCGAAACCGCCTGAGTGACAACTCGGTGTGCGGGTATGTGATTCTTGCGCCAGAAAATCAGCGGAACCTGGAGCGAGGGGCGATACAGGCTGTTGCCGTGTCCCATGAGCCCATGTTCGCCGAACTCCTCGCCATGGTCAGACACGACGACCACGAGAGTGTTCTCCATCTGGCCTCGTCGCTCCAGCTCGTCGAAGAGTTGCCCGAGTTGGTGGTCAAGGTAAGCGATGGATGCGTCGTAGGCGTCCTCTTCCTCACGAAGAATGTCCGGGGCGGGAACTCCCCGCCGGGGCCGTTCGGTAAACCGCCGGTAACGGTCGGCCGGCGCGGGTCCGAACTTCACATCGAATGGGGCGGGCGGGAGATAGGGGCCGTGTGCGTCGAAATAATTGAGGAACACGAAAAAAGGTCGATCCTTCCCGTCTCCCAGCCATTCCAGCATCTCACCGTTTACATCCTCCGCACTCTTGCGGCCAGGCGTCTGAAAATTCCCCGTGAGCTGGCGATACTCTGGATTGTCGATCAACAGTCGCCCCAGGGCAGAGCTCCGGGCGAATTCCCCGGGAGAGATGAGGTAGTCGGCCCAGTGGCTGAACCCGCGCGAGAGCCCTGTCTCCCGGCTGCAATAGAGGGTGTTAGCGGCAAACCCGGCAGTTGCGTAGCCCCGTCTGCCCAGCAGCTCTGAGAGCGTCGGATACTGATCGCTGAGCGGAGTCATCCAGCTCGCCGTCAGCTCGTGGGGCATGCGGCCGGTGAACATCGTGGCGTGAGAGGGAAACGTCCATGGCGCTGTCGAAAGCGCTCGATCGAATCGCACGCCGCGGGCTGCCCAGCGGGTGAGCTCGGGTGTCGTTTCCTTCGGGTAACCGTACAGGCTCAAATTGAGCGAGCGAACCGTGTCCAGCACGATCAGCAGAACGTTCGGTGCGCCCTCTTTTGATTTCGGCAACGCCGAGAGCATTCGCCGCTCGGTCCAGGCGTACCAGCCGTGCTGAACCACCCCAAGGATGACCACCAGCACGAGAAGCGGAGCGGTCATCCTTCTCGCCATCGCGGCAATCAGTCGGGATGCGCGACCCGCCATTCGACCGCCCTGAACCGCCACTCCCAGTGCCAGGAGCGCGGCAGCCAGGTGTGAGAGTGGTGGATACATCAGCAGGAGTGCGAGCGATGCGAGAAAAAGATAGGCCCCGAAGGCGGTCCGCCAGGTTATGCGCGATGGGAACATGGCCTTGAGGCCAAGCACAAGAAGTCCGGCGACGAGAAAAAGCACCGCGTTTGCAAGGGGTGCCATCCAGATTACGTCCGGGCTGCCGAAGAGAAACTTGTGCTTGATGAACTTTCGTGCTGCCAGGAAGACGAGCTCGCCAAGACCGGTCAGAAGGCCCAGCCACGCCCCCATGCGCAGTATGGATCCTGTTCCGTTGAGCGACAAATCCTCAGGCGTTCTGACCACGGGGCTTGTCATCGCGGCGCCGGGATGGAGTTGTCTCCCGAGCGCGCTGCCAGCCCATTCCGTCGAGGTGCCAGTGATTCAAGCGCCCGCCGGAGCGCGGCGAGCATGTCGGCCTCGGCGGGGAGCGCCGCCAGGTCCCGCTGGTCCGTGCGGTCGTTTGCAAAATCGTATAGCTCCTCCCGGCCGTCTCCATTACGTATGAGCCGCCGGTTGTCCATCAGAACCGCCTTCATTGGCCCCTTCGCGACCGGGGTGGCCCGCGGCAGGCGTGACGAGTAGCTCAGCTCCATCAGCAGCGTGTCGCCGGTGAGCGCGGAGTCAGCAACTCTGCCGTCCCAGAACCGGGCTAGTGAGCGGCCCGGCATTTCGCCATCGTGGGAGGATCCGGCAACATTCAGCACAGTGGCTGCCAGGTCACGGAGCGACACAGTCGTCGAAACCAGCCGATCCGGAATGGTACCAGGCAGGTGCATCAGGAGGGGAACCTCAAGAGCACCCCGATACAGGCTGTTTCCGTGAAAGAAAACGCCCCGTTCGCCAAACTCCTCACCGTGATCGGCCGTGACGATCACGAGAGTATTATCCCAGAGTCCTCTTCGCTTGAGTTCGCCGAACAGCTGACCCAGCTCATGATCCATGTACGCGATGGATTCATCATACTTGTCCTGCGCGGCGCGGAGGACTTCCGGTGTCCATTCGCGGGCCGGCGTGTCCTCCCGCAGCGACGTGAGATACCTGGCGGAACCCGGGTCGGAGAAGAGAGTGTCGAACGGCTTGGGCGGCTGGTAGGGATTGTGGGCATCCAGGTAGTTCAGGAAAACAAAGAACGGTCTCTCCTGCTTGTTCTCGCCCAGCCACCCGAGGAATTCGGTATTGACGTCGCCCGCGCTTTTGCGCAACAGTTTTCGGCGAACGAATCGGCTGCCGGCAAGGTACCGTCCAAGCGCCGAGCTGAGCATCACCTGCGCACCGGTAACCGGGTAATCCTCGTAATGTCCGAAGCCTCTGGCGAGTCCGCTCTCGTAACTGCAGTACGTCGTGTTCGCCACGAATCCGCCGGAGCGGTATCCCTCAGCGGTGAGCAGCTCCGCCAGCGTCGGAAACTTATCATCCAGAGGAGTGAGCCAGTCGGCCGAAAGCTCGTGAGGGAAGTGTCCCGTGAACATGCTTGCGTGGGAAGGAAGCGTCCACGGCGCGGTCGACAGCACGTGCTCGAACCTCACGCCGCCGCGCATCCAGCGCTGGAGCTCCGGCGTCGTGGGCCGCGAGTATCCGTAGATGCCCAGGTTCCACGATCGGATCGTGTCGAGCACGATGAGCAGCACGTTGGGGGCAGCTGGTCGTGGTGCGTTCGAGGCGGTGCCGACTCGGTGTTCTCCCGTCAGCATCGAGATTCGAAGTACCGCTCCAAGCACGAGCACCAGGATAGCCATGGCGGGCAGGGTCCACCATATCAGGCGGCCTGATGCACTCGAGTGCCGGTGAATGACTCGCGCGGCCTGCATACCTCCGCCCAGGGCCAGCAGCACCCCTGCCGGCTTCCACAGAGGGCCATAGGTCAGCAGCAGGGTGAAAATGGCAAGGGCGCTGAGGAGCATGACAGCAGGAATGCGGAACCTGCCTGGCAGAATTCTTCGCAGCGCGGCGAGGACGATTCCGGCCGTCGCAAACAGCACCACGTCCGCAACCGGCGCCATCCAGACTGAATCCATGCTGAGGAACAGGAAGCGGTGCAGGGCGTATTTTCGAATTGCCATGATCGCAACTTCGCCGAGCCCGGTCAGGAGACCGAACCAGAGCGAAAGCAGGATAATGGATAGCGGCGTGTCGAAAGGCCTGGCCGTTGTTTCTGTACGGTCAGTACTCAAAGGAGGGCTTCCCTGCCGAAGAATGCATGGAGACCTGGTCGACTGGAGGCGGGCGTGAACCTGACGGGATTTTCAGCCTTCACGAGGACTGCTCCCAAAAGTGAAATCGTAAGCCAGGGACGCGAGCCCTTCCCAGGTGCGAAGAGAAAGGAGGCGGCTTGATATTGCGCCAGATTACTTTGATTTGTGCCGATGCCGAAACGCCGCTGTTCAGGCATTGGCTCAAATTGAGCCGGTCGAATCTATGCATGGATCGTGCAAAGCGGCACCCGGAATTATCCCCGAGGCCCTTGGTGGCATGGATGATCGTCGACAAGCCCCTTGAATGAACGGAATTCGCCATGGTCGCAGCAAGTGATTGGATCACGACAACGCGTCAGGCCCTTCCACAGTTTTTCAAGCTTGTCACTAAGATAAGGCCAAGCTTCCACTTAGCGGATATCAGGGAGATAGACGCGACGTTCATTACGTCGCACGGAGTCCAGGCGTTGCTGTGGGATGTCGACGGGACGCTGATGCCGCATCACGACATGGGCGTCGCGCCTGAGTTTCAGGCCACACTCAAGGAAATTGAGCGTCAGACCGGTATTCGGCAGGCCATCCTGTCGAACTGCGGCGAGACTCGGTTCGGAGAGTTGGGCCGGATCTTTCCCGAGCTCCCGGTTCTGAAGGCATATGTGGCGGCCGACGGCCAAACCTTCCTGCGTTCGGGTCATAGGGGAGTTGAGGCATGGAGCGACCGGGCGGGAGGAACTGTGGACGACATCAGCTCCTATCGTCAGCATCTGCGGCCCTTGAAGAAGCCGAGTGCCGAGTTGATCGAGTTCGCCTTGCACCAGCTCGGCTCCCCCCCTCGGGATCACGTCTTCATGGTTGGAGACCAGTATTTCACCGATATTGCGGGAGCGAACCTGGCCGGCATTCGCTCCGTCAAAGTGCCCACATTCCGTCCGGAGAGTTTTCCCTTCGCGGTCCGCACATTCCAGAAACTGGAACGGCTGATCTATCGCGTGCTCTTCTGATTATGGTCCCGGGCTGAACTTGCTTACCGCGGCGTCGAGACCTCCGCCGTAAAAGGTCTGAATGGCGGCGCGGGTCGGCAGGTCGAGAGAATTGGTCGTCCCTCCGAAAATGAAATCGCCGCCCGCAGTGACCGTCGCGGCCCGGCCGGCATCCTGGTCCGTCCCCCCCAGATAGCTACCATAGAGCACCCGGCTCAGGTCCGAAGACATCTTGATGATCATCATATCTTGAATGCCGCCGAAGGTCGGCTGGTGTCCTCCGGCCATAAACGGCAAGCCCGGCGAAGACGTGTTGCCAGTGATATACACATTACCTGCGGGATCAATGCTGATACCCTCCGCGCCGTCGTTCATCGGGCCGCCCAGAAACGTGCTCTCCATGATATGAGAGCCATCGGCGGAGATGCGCGTAATGACTGCGTCCGTGTTGCCGTTGAGATTTTTCTGAAACGCGCCCACTGTCGTGGGGAAATCACTGGAACTGCTGTTGTTTCCGACAACCGGGTTCCCCTGAGGATCGAGGGCAAGCTCGTGCGTCTCGACGCCTTCCGGGCCGCTCCGGCCGAGAAATGTTCCGAACAGCAGACGCTGGCCATCGGGGCTCAGCTTGATGAGATAGAGGTCGCGGATCCCTCCGAGAGTGTGATCAAATCCATTCGGCGTGGGTGCGTCAATCGATTCACTCGCATAGAGGGCGAAGACATTGCCGGCGTTGTCCACGCGAACCGAAGGCTGCGTGGCCTCGTCGCCCGAGCCTCCCACATAGGTTGCCCACTCGACCCGTGAGCCGTCGGTAGAGATCTTGGCCACGACAGCATCCACTCCGCCGGCCCGCTGTTGCTGGTACGCATTCTGAAACCAGCTGGCCGGGAACGTGCCGGCATCCGATGACGATCCCAAGATAATTTCACCCAGGTTATTCACTGCCAGATCGCGAATAATCTTGTCATCCGAGGTGCCGAAGTAGCTGCAGAAAACCAGCGCCGTTCCATCGGGCTTGAGCTTGCAGACGAACCCGTCCTGCGGACCATACGGAGGTACATCGGGGCTTCCCTGGAAGGTGGGCTGAAACGCTCCTGGCGTCACCGGAAATCCAGCACCTGCCCGCCCGGCGATATAGATGAAGCCTTGAGCGTCGAGCTCAATGCCGTATGCGCGGTCGTAGTTCGGCCCGCCGACGACGGTCGACCAGATTATCTGGCCCTGGGGATCGAGCTTCACGACAAACACGTCGTAATTCCCGTTAGGTGTATCATCGTACACACCCGGCGTTGTCGGAAACGTGGGCGATTCGCTGCCACCCACCAGGTACACGTTCCCTTGAGCATCTACTGCGATATCCCTGATCTGGTCCTGGCTCGTTCCGCCAAGGTATGTGGAAAAGACTTCATGCATGGTGCTGTTCCCGACCTGCACAAACGCCGTATCCCTCTTTCCCTCCGAAGTGGCGACGATTCCGGCCGTTCCTCCCGTAAGAGCGTTCACTACGCCGGTTCCGCTCACCGTGGCGACGGAGGGTGCGGTGGAGATCCAGCTGATTTTGCGACCGGTGAGAACCGCGCCAGCCAGGTCAAGCGTCTGTGCCGTAAACGCTTGCGACCCGCCCGGGCTGAGTGTCGCACCGCTTGGGGAAATGACAACCGTTTCTACTGCTATGGTCGTTACGCTAATGGATGCCGAAACGCTCTGGCCCAGCGAAGCTGCGGTGATGGTCGCCAAACCTTCGGCAAGTCCGGTGACAATCCCCAGCTGATTGACGGTGGCTATCGCGGTGTTTGAGGACGCCCATGTCACGGTAAGCCTGGACAGGGGGTTGCCGTTTTTGTCCCTGGGTATTGCAATCAGTGTGTCCACCGAACCAACCCGAATGGTTTCACTCAGCGGCGTGATGGATATAGACGCTATCACCGAGTCCGGGGTAAAAGACTGGTCACCTCCGCACCTGGTCAGCGCAAGACACATCCCCACACTCCACCCAAGGCGTTTCACGAATCGGAACGTCAAAGCAAATTCCTTCCTATGATGATCAGAGACAACGGTTTACTGAGTTAATCTGGGAAATCTACTTCGCAAGAATGGATAGGGCAGTGTTCCCCAACACCTTATACTTGGGACATACGCGGTCGTGGCCAAAGATAAAGGATTGTCCCGCAGGTGGAGAATGGTACCTAACTTGCTACCAGCCAAGCGCTTGTGCCCTCGCCAGTTGTGAACCAGGACCGGGAACGTCTCTCCATTATTCACACGCTCGCGCCAGGGATCGCCGGGGGCCTGGAAAGCGTTGTCAGCATGCTCGCGGTTGGCCAGCAACGCCGCGGTGACACTATCAGGGTTCTCTCAGTCCTGGAGCAGGGTCAGCTGGAACCCACCCTGCACGCCCAGCTTTTTAAAGCTGGTGTGGAGGTCATTCCTGTATCGCTCCCCCCCCGATCCTACCTGAAGGAAATCGCGAACTATCGGAATGTGTTTGATCGATACGCTCCCGACATTGTGCACATGCATGGGTATCGGCCGGACTTACTCGCCGCGCCAGTTGCCCGCAGGCGCAAGGCAGCGGTGGTTACAACCGTTCATGGATTTACCGGTGGAGACTGGAAAAACCGTCTCTACGAGCGTCTCCAGCTTCGTTCATTCCGGAAGCTTGATGCCGTTGTAGCGGTCTCGCAACCACTGTCGCTTCGCCTCGCCGCTGGAGGGGTTCCTTCTGAAAAGCTGGTCGTCATTCCCAACGCTTTCGATGCCACATCACTTCATCTGAGCGCATCGGAGGCTCGTCGGGTGCTCGGTATCGCCGCGGACGAGATCGTGCTTGGATGGGTCGGTCGTCTGAGTCGGGAAAAGGGTCTTGATGTTCTTCTCAATGCCCTCGCATTGCTCCCCAGCTCGGCCATGCTTTCTGTAATAGGAGATGGGCAGGAACACGCTGCGCTGGTTCATCAGGTCTCCCAACTTGGACTCGGCGGCCGCGTCAGATTTCACGGCATGATCCCCGACGCGGGGCGGCTCTATCCCGCGTTCGACATTTTTGTCCTCAGTTCACGCACTGAAGGCACCCCGATCAGCCTGCTCGAGGCGATGTCTGCCGACATTCCAATCGTTGCAACAAGGGTGGGCGGTGTACCGGACGTGGTGAGTGAACGCGAGGCTTGTCTCGTGGAGCCAGAATCCCCCGCCGAGCTGGCGGTTGCCATAGAGGCCACTCTGACCGACCGCCCCGGTCGATTCGCCCGGGCAGCACAGGCTCGGGTTCGACTGGAAACAGCGTATGCCCTGGAGCCGTGGCTTGAGCGGTACGCGCAGCTCTATCGGAATCTTACTTCTTCCCGGCGGGCTGAAAACCGATGACTACGTTGGCATTTATTCTCATCGTTTTGCCGATTGCTCTTTTCATGTATAGCTATTTTCTCTACCCCGCCTTGCTCTGGATCGGAGGCCGATTCAGGCGTGCTTCTCAATACCCGGCGGATCTTCCCGAGTGGCCGCGAATCAGTATTTCGCTCCCGGCCTACAACGAGGAACGGTCCATTCGGCGCACGCTGGATACCCTGCTCAATCTGGATTACCCGGCGGACCGGCGTCAGATCCTGGTAATTTCCGATGCATCATCGGATCGGACCGATGAAATCGTGAAGGAATATGCCGGGCATGGTGTCCAGCTGATCCGGTTACCGGCACGCGGCGGAAAGACCGCGGCGGAGAACGCGGCTGGACCGCATCTTACTGGTGACATTGTCATCAATACCGATGCGACTATACGCATTCTGCCGGATGCACTGAAACCGCTGATCCGGGTGTTTCAGGATCAGGAAATCGGGGTGGCGAGCGGCCGCGATCTCAGCGTGGGAGACATCACTACCGAGGCCAATCAGGGAGAGTCTGGATACGTCGGCTACGAAATGTCCGTTCGACGTATGGAGACGCGGCTGGGCGGTATTGTGGGGGCGAGCGGCTGTTTCTACGCGATCCGCCGAGAGCTGCACACCTCGCTCTTCCCCGAGGCACTGAGCCGCGATTTCGCATCGGCCCTGATCAGCAAGGAGCACGGCTATCGTTCGGTTTCGGTGGACGAGGCAGTCTGCCTGGTGCCAAGAGCGAACTCGCTGCAATCGGAGTTTCGGCGCAAGGTGAGGACCATGGCTCGAGGGCTGGACACGTTGTGGTACAAAAAGCGGCTGCTCAATCCGTTCCAGTTCGGCGGCTTTGCATTCAAGCTCTTGAGCCATAAGCTCTGCCGATGGCTGGTATTCCTTACGATTCCCGGTGCCGTCGCTGGCCTCGCGATCCTCGCTCCGGTTTCACAGGTTGCCCGCGTGCTGCTTGGGGTAACCATCGCGGGAAGCATAGCGGGCATGCTGGCTATGAAAGCCTCGGAGCGCGGGCCGGTTCCCCGAATCGTTTCAATGTGGGCGTTTCTGTTCGCGGCGAACCTCGCCGGGATACTCGCCTGGGTAAAAGCATTCCGTGGTGAACGGAACCCGATCTGGGAGCCGACTCGGCGACCAGCGTAACTGCGGGTACAACCAAAGAAATAAAGAGGGCCGGAGACGAACTCCGGCCCTCTCTCATCCAGGCTCCTGCCGAATCAGGATGGCAGCACCTTGAACACCGCCGGGATCAGTTCTTTCGTAACGCTGGTGGCGAGCTGGGCTGCTTCAGTTTCATCTCGTCCCGGGCGGAGAGGAACAACGATCCGGACCAGGGCCTCCTCGCTTCTACCCGAAATGGCGGAATCTCTGAGGAGCTCCCATTTGACGCGATATTCGTTGGCGGCCACGCGGCCGCGTCCCTGGTACCAGTAGTACACCAACGCTCGCTGCTGCCCGTTCTGCAGGAGATACCGGTTTACTGTTTCCGGACCCGCTGGTGTTTCGATGCGAACCTCCGATTGCTTCAGCGCTTCCCACCCCGAACCAGGAAGACAGTTCTTGGGGGAATGAATTGTCTTGCCCTGCGTCTGATGATCGTAATAGCCCACATACACCGAGAAGTCGCCGAGACTGTCCTTCTGAAAAGAACGGAAGGAATAGGCGCTCATTCCCGCGACGGCCTGCTCCTCCTTGCTGATAGGAACCTCTTGTCCTTCGAAACCGGCCATGACCGTTGGTAACGTCGCCAGGGGTGCGGCGAGAGGCACCTGTTGCTGCCGGTCGATGAACAGAGTGAAGAGGCACCCGATTCCCATAATCCCGCCCGGGATCCACTGGCGAGCGTTACTCATTGGTGGCGACCTTGATCCGGTTGAGTTTGCGTTCGATGAAGCTGACCCCCCATGTCACGAGTCCCAGGATGACGAAGGCGACCACAAAGAGAAGCCATCCCTCGCTCATGTGCATGAAACCTTCGCCCATCTCCGGGGAGACATAATAGACCAGGAATCCGGTGAGAAATACCCGGAACGCGTTCACCACAATAGCCACCGGGAGAGTAATAGCGATCAGCAGAGCCCGGCTCAGGGGGTAGCGGAGCCAGAGTCCGCCGACCAGCACGCCGAGGCTCAACAGAGCTGTCAGCGATCTGAGTCCACTGCACGCCTCCGTAACGAAGAGCTGGCGGCCCGGCAAAAGAATCACGTTCCCCATGAGCTTGACGGGCACATGCCGGAAATCGAGCAGCGCCGCGCCCATTGCAGAGGCTTTGAACTGGAGAGGAAATGCCAGCGCGTTGGTCAGCACAGCGGGAATCGGTATCGAGAGCGAGAAAAGGGCGAAGGGGAGCCACCAGTGGAGAACCTGCCGAAAACCCCAGAAAAAGGTGATGATTCCGGCGAGCCCCAGGATCATGGAAATGCGCATGGTGAAGAGCTCGGCGGCCAGACCGCTGAGGTATCGGAGCCCCACAGCTCCGGTAATCAGGAGAATTCCCAGCACAAGGTTTGGCGCCCGTTCTTTTCTGAGGCCGCTGCGCCAGGCCAGCCAGAGCGAAATAGGAGCGAGCAGAAGGCCATGGCCGGCCTCCGGATCGCTCCACCAGTCTCGAGCCAGCAGAACCATCGGCTGCGCAAATAGCAGCGCAAACGCGATCCCCGTGAATACATAAGGCGCGAAACTCACGTAGTCTCGCGCCCCCCGGCGGCCTGTCAGGACAGGGTCGGCAGCGGTTGTCACCTTCTACCAGCCTCCTCGCTTGAAGAGGATGACCGGTACGGTTTTCAGCATGATTTTCATGTCCTCAACCACGCCCTGACGGCTCAGGTAGATGAGATCGAATTGGAGCTTGTTGCGCACATCTTCTACGCTGGCGTCATAATGCTGGTTGATCTGGGCCAGGCCGGTGATGCCAGGCTTGGCACGCTGGCGCGACGCGTAGCCGTTGATCTCCTTGCGCAGCTTCATGAAAATGCTGGGGCGCTCCGGGCGGGGGCCCACGATGTTCATGTCCCCCGTGAGGACGTTGATCAGTTGGGGCAGTTCGTCCATCCGGTACTTCCGCAGGAAATGCCCGATAGACGTCACTCTCGGATCGCCCTCTGCCGCCCACACAGCGCCTGAGAGATGCTCGGCGTTCACATGCATCGTCCGGAACTTGTAAATCGTAAAAATCTGCCCGCCCAGATCCTGGATCCGACGATGACTCGGCGCCGTAGCTCGCCCGCTTCTGCGATCGATACCCACGCGCGTCTGCGAATAAAAAACCGGCCCCCGGGAAGTGAACTTCACGAGCACGGCGAGCACCAGAAATACCGGCGACAGAATGATGAGTGCAACCACGGCAAGTGTGACGTTGATCGCCCGGTTGACTCCTTCTGCCCGGTTCCTCACCGGCACTGCCTGCGCAGGTTCCTCCACGAGTCGCAAGCTGCGCTCGCGTGGTGTTACCCGGGCCGCTTTGGACCCGCTGTGGGGCATCGGCATCTCCACTTGCGAGCTCAAATGATGTGAAACAGT
>JBDTQP010000026.1:0-19447 GCA_039932125.1 Gemmatimonadota bacterium | reverse complement strand
CCCGCCGGGCACGCTCGCCGCAGGCCGGGCAGGGCACGAAATACCATTCCTCGTGACGAGCCAGTGGAGAAATTCCCGAGTCGTCAGGTCGGAAGTCCTCGATCCGGGGGAGGAGGACTGGAAGGTCCTTCTCCGGCACCGGCACGGTGCCGCAGCTATCGCAGTAGATAATCGGAATGGGCGGACCCCAGTACCGCTGGCGCGAGATACACCAGTCGTGGATCCGGTAGTTGACGACACCGTTCCCTGCCCCGCGCTTTTCCAGAAGCGCCACCATTCGGACGGTCGCTTCGGAGACGGGAAGATCATCCAGCTCTCCCGAATTGACCATGCGGACGCCGTCAGTCTCGACATATGCGCTTTCCAGCGGAGCATCGGCTGAGACACCCACGCCGGCAACTACGCGGACAATCGGAAGCCCGAACTTCTGAGCGAATTCGAAGTCCCGTTCGTCATGGCCGGGCACAGCCATGATCGCGCCGGTTCCGTAGTCGGTAAGCACGTAGTCCGCGACCCAGACGGGTATGGCCCGGCCAGTAGCCGGGTTCACCGCGTAGGAGCCGGTAAACTCACCGCTCTTTTCCCTGATCGTCTTCCGGCTGACCAGGTCCATACGTGCCGTGCGATCGAGATATGCCGCAACGGCCTCGCGGTGTTCCGGTGCCGTGAGTTTCGAGACAGCGGCATGCTCCGGCGCCAGCACCAGGTAGGTAGCGCCGTGGAGTGTATCCGGCCGGGTGGTGAAGACTTCAAGGTCCACGACTCCGCCGGCGGGATCTTTGGCGGCAAAGACAATACGAGCACCATCTGACCGGCCTATCCAGTTCCGCTGTGCCTGCCGGGTGCTCTCCGACCAATCGAGCTCTTCGAGATTGGCAAGCAGCCGCGGGGCGTATTCTGCAATCCGGAAAAACCATTGCTCGAGCATTCGCTGCTCGACCCTGGTATCGGGATGCCGCTCGCAATACCCGTTGATCACCTGCTCGTTGGCCAGTACCGTCTTGCATTCCGGGCACCAGTTCACGGCCGCCCGCTTCTTGTAGGCTTTCCCCGCCTTGTACAGCTGCAGGAAGACCCACTGGGTCCACTTGTAGTACTCCGGCTCGGTGGTCGATAGCTCGTGACGCCAGTCGAACATGCCACCGATTCGCCGCAGCTGCCGGCGGAAGGTGTCGATATTCCGTGGAATCAGGTCGCCCGGGTGGATGCCAAGTTTGATCGCAAAGTTTTCACTGTGAATCCCGAAAGCATCAAACCCCATCGGCTCAAACACCTGGTATCCCTGGAGCCGTTTGAACCGGCCGTACAAATCGGCGCCGGTGAACGCGAACATGTTCCCCACGTGCAGGCCTTCTGCAGAGGGGTAGGGAAACATCATGAGGTTGTAGAATGGTCGAGCCGCCGAATCCAGATCCGGCTCGTTGGTATGCCGCCCGGCCCAGCGGGCTTGCCACCGGGCCTCCACTGCTTCGGGCTGGTATTGGATTGGTTCAGACATGCGGGGAATCTAATGAGGGGCGTAAGCCCCGGTGGGTCTCAGGGAGCCGAGCAACAGCTTTACCGCAAAGGCACGAAGTACGCGAAGGAACCCAAAGGCATCATTGCACCCTCTGATTGGAAGCTCGACCTTGTGGGTCTGGGCACGAAGGGTATTACCAGAGTCGTTTTGCCGAACTTTCAGCGATCCCCCGGCGTTGTTTCGCATACTCTGCGCCTTTAGGGTAGAGCCCTCCTCCGTGTACGCCTGCGCGGTCTAACACCGGCGCTCTCAGTGGCTCCGGGACAGACTTTTCCCATGGCTGCACGGCTTTCCGCCTCCCTCCACATGCGCTAACTTGAAAACTCCCGCCCACACGAGACCCAGACCCAACATGGCCCAGAAGAGCTATTCGCTCACCCGGATGATGTCGCTGCTCGCCGTGGCCGCGACGGTGGTGTTTCTACTGGTCACCCTCGTGATGCTCAGTTTCGGGCTGCACATGACCACGGGGGAACTCGCCAGGCGCACCTGGCGAGAGATCCTGGTGCTCGGTGCGGTCATGGCGATCAGCCTCGGGTATTTCGTCGCGCGGCTTCGCGTGCGAGTGATTCGTCCTCTGGTCACCCTCGACAACACGGTTGCCCAGGTAGCGCAGGGGGATCTCACCCTCGACGACGTCCGGATTGACAAGGCGAGCGGCGAGGTCCTGACGCTGGTGGATGGAATCAACTTCATGGTAGCGGAACTGCGGGTGCTGGTGGAATCGATCCGGAGTGCTTCGGGAGACGCGGCGACGCTCGGGATGCAGATCTCCGCCTCGACCCAGCAGATGAGCGCCTCGACTGAAGAAGTAGCCGGTACCTGTGGAGACCTCACCGATCGCGCCAACAAGCAGGCGGCGCTGGTCCGGGAAACCGCCCAGGACGCCACCCGGATTCTCAACATCGCGAAGACCCTCGCGGAAGGCGCGCGTGAAGCCGCCGACCGGAATGCCTCACTGGCCCGGATGGCGCGTTCCCACCAGGAGCAGCTCGACGCGAGCTCGGTTCAGCTGAAACGCCTGACTGAGGAGATCGAATCCGGCGCCGTGGAGGCCGAGGCCCTGGCGAATGCGTCCGAGGAAATCGAAAAGTTTGTCACTCAGACCAAGGCGATCGCCCGGCAGACGCACATGCTCGCCTTGAATGCAGGCATCGAAGCTGCACGAGCCGGAGCGGAGGGGCGTGGATTCGCCGTCGTGGCGGAGGAGGTTCGAAAACTTGCGGGGCAGGCGGCCCAGGCGGCGACCACGACGAGCCAGACGGTCGACACGGTGCAGTCACGGGTCCGCACCGCCCGGGAGCGACTCCTCCGTCTGGGACAGGGCGGGATGGCCGCGCGGGATGCAGCGAACACCGCGGTTGAAGGACTCAACCAGGTCGCCGCTGAGGCCGAAGCGAACGATCAGTGGACACGGCAGATTTCCACGTCCGCCGGCGAGGTCCGCGCGCTCGTCGACGGCATTGCCTCCCGGATGAGCGGCGTCTCTGAAGGGACTGAGGAGTTTGCGGCAGCGGCTCAGGAGATTGCCGCATCTGCCCAGGAGCTCAGCGCCTCCACCGTAGAGATCGCCCATTCCGCGACACAGCTCTCCGGCGCCTCCGACAGGCTGACGACATCGGTAAGCCGCTTTCGCCTTCGTGATCAGAACGGCAACGGCACTCACTGAGACAATAAAAGGACGGCCGTTGTACGGTGAGCGTCACGCAGGCGAGGGGCGCCCGGCGCTTTCGCGTTGTCGTACAGCGGCCATCCGATCTATAAGAAAGAGAGGTGCTGACCTCTTTCGAAGTACAGGCGGTCTCTCTCGGCGCCGCCTGGCACCATCTCGGTGAGAAAATGTGCCGGTTCCTGAGGTGAGGCGCGGTGAAGTAGATCACATTTTCAAGCGGGACGGTTGGACCAGGGGACACAAGAGCTCTTCGAGTTGTTTTTGACCTGTGCGAGATGAATTCCGTATGGCGCCTATGAACTTCGCAGGACACCCTTCCCCGCCGCCCCGCCAAATGTGTTTTCAATCACCCCATCGATTCGAGAGCGACCGAAACGGGCCAACGCGAGCCCGAATCGTTGGAGGGAACGTGCGTGGATTGTACAGTAGGATTTAATGAGGGAAGAGAACCCTGACGACATAGCCCGGCGTAGGAGACGCGTTTTCTCCTACATGCTCCGGGCCTCTTTTTGCGGAAGACGCCGCCCAAGCTCCCGAGCACAAGATACGGCTGCCAGGATGAGGGTCTGTGAAGAATGTCACAGGTCGCTGGATCTCACACCGGTTGCTTCTGGATGACCAGATCAGGCTGAAAGGGGCGGGGTCGGGTTTACCCGTGAAGGGTGCGCGGGAGGCCGAGTACATGGCCGAGAGCGTCCAGGAGGCGTGCCAGGTTTGCGACGTTGGCTTCGCCCATGTGACCAATCAGGATTGCGCGATCAGCCAACTCTCCATGGGCAGTGGCAATCATCCAGCCGGCTTCGCCCATTTTCGCGACAATCTCGTTGGCAGAATGCCCTCCTGGGAGCACCAGGCACGAGACCGTCCATGACCGGCGACCCTCGGGCGCAAGCAGCCGAACCTCGGGGTGCAACATCACCCATTCTTCAACCCTCGTGAGAAGCTCGTGGTGATGCCGCCATCGTGATTCGACTCCACCCGCAGCCTGAATACGCGCAAGCTGCTGAAGCAGCGCGAAAGCCTGGGGAGGAGGCGTGCCTCGATCGAGCCGCGAATCCTCAGTGAGCGCAGCGACATCGTGCATGAGTCCCCGGGCGGGCATCTTCCTGGCCCGTTCGAGAAATCTGGGGCTGGCGACACCGAGCGCCATGCCCGGGGGGAGCGCGAGCGCCTTGTGCGAGCTGGCGAAAACAAAATCCAGGCCCCAGAGATCGGTCTCGACCGGCAAGCCCCCTATTGAACCGGCGGCGTCCACCAGGACGTGAAGGTTCTTCCTGGCCCGAACGACGGGCACCAGCTCGGCCAGCGGTGCTAGAGCCCCGGTGGAAGTCTCTGAATGCACGAGAGCAACAGCATCCACCTCGGGTCCATCAAGAAATTGAAGAAGGTGTTCCGGTTCGATGGTTCGGCCTGGATGCACCATGACACGGACAACGTCCTTTCCGCACGCGCGGGCCACTTCGGCAAAACGATCTCCCCAGAAACCTCCGCTGACAACGAGCACCCGTTCTTCCACTCCCGACCGGATGGCGGCTTCCATCAGTCCGGTCGCAGTTCCCGCAGTGATAAACACCTCACCCGCGGTCCTGAAAAGAGCTTGGAGTGGAGGGCGCAACCGGGCCAGGAGATTCGCCGTCTCCGGCCGAGGGCTTGAAATTACCGATTGCTCCATCGCACGGAGGATTTCGGGATGGACCATAGCCGAGCCCGGCAGGAACCAGCTTCCTAATGCTGAATCAGGTGTCATGGCGGTGGGAAAGGGAAACTGGCTTAGCATCACAGTGTATGGGAAAGTAATCCTTCCCCGGCTGAGCGGGACCAACGACTGCTGCGCTCAGGAAGGACCTCAGGAAGTCGCCTGCAGAAGTTGGAACGGATCAGACGCACGCCCTCCGAGTTAATGTGTTGGACAACCTGGGCCGATCGATCCGGCAGCCTGCCAGACAATGCCCCGGCCGACAAGTCGAGATGCATTTGGCAATTGGCCGATCACTTGACACATGCCCAGCCGTGCCGCAATTTGTCCACATTGTGAAACGACATGCCACAAACCGAAGCCGCGTTACCGGCACCCAGGCAGTCTCGCGCGCCTTCTCCATACTCCGGGCGTTTGGCGACGCCACACCGGAGTGGGGCCTGGCCGATCTCTCACGAGAGCTTGGCCTGACACGCACCACCACATTGCGGCTGCTGAGCGCGCTGGAGCGGGAGGGAATGGTGTCCCGCTACGGACTCGGGTCCGGGTACCGTCTTGGTCCGGGTGCCATCGAGCTGGGGTCCCTCGCTCAACGCTCCAACAGCCTGCACGATGCGGCGCGCGACGAGCTCGAAGCGCTCGCCCGCACGACGGGAGAGACCAGCAGCCTGGAGGTTCTGATTGGACCTGACATTCTCATCCTCGATGAAGTCCAGGGTCGTCACAAGCTGAGCCCCGCGCCAGTGATTGGTGTTCGCTGGCCAGCCCATGCATCATCAACCGGGAAAGTGCTCCTGGCCGCGGTGAAACGGGGGGAGCTGGCGCCTCCCGATGCAGAAAGTACTGGTGGACCACTGGTGCGACTCACGCCTAATACGATCACCTCGAAAACCCGGCTCGCTATTGAGCTCGATCGCGTCTCTACTCAGGGCTTCGCGGTGGCGAACGAGGAGCTTGAAGCCGGATACGTCGCGGTTGGCGCTCCGGTTCGCGATCACACAGGAAACGTCGTTGCAGCGATCAGCGTAGGTGGACCATCGCCCAGATTTGGCGCGGCGCGCATCCCGGCACTGGCACGAGACGTGTGCCGAAGCGCTGAGCGAATCTCCCGCCGGCTTGGCGCGCGCGGCGCCCCGCAGGCCCGAGCTCGCCGAACCCCAGTGCCAGCCTGACCCGCCTTCCCTGACCGGTCGATTCTCCTCCCGCACCCGCACAAGGTACTCATGCCTCGAGCGTTGACTCTTCTGCTGGGCGCCGTGCTGTTTTCGAGCCCGGCATCGATTTCACCAGTCTCCGAAAGCGCCCCCCGGGGCCATCTGCTGATCGTCGGCGGGGGGTCACAGCCTGACGAACTGGTCGCCCGGTTCATCGAGCTGGCCGGCGGACCGGGACACGCGCGCATCGCGGTCGTGCCAATGGCGAGCGAAGAAGCACAGGCAACCGGCGATGAAAAGGCGGAGGATCTCAGACAACGAGGTGCCGACGCCTTCGTGCTCAATCTCACCAGGGGCCAGGCTGAGTCCGACTCGGCGGCCCGGCTGCTGGACAGTGCGACCGGCATCTGGTTCAGCGGTGGAGACCAGGCGAGACTTACCGCTGTACTCCTGGGCACCGTAACGCTTCGCGCGATCCAGGGCCTTTATGAATCAGGCGCCGTCATAGGCGGGACATCGGCTGGCGCAGCCATCATGTCCGATTCGATGATCACCGGAAACCAGTACCGCGATCCGCCGGACACCAATGGCTACTACGGCGATGACTATCCGGAGATCGCCCGGCACATGACGGAAATCGTTCCCGGCCTTGGCTTTCTCCACGGCGTCATAGTGGACCAGCACTTTATCAGGCGCGAGCGGCAGAATCGGCTGATGAGCGCCATTCTCGAACGGCCCACGCTGCTCGGCGTGGGCATCGATGAGAGCACGGCACTCGAGGTCGACCCTGATGGTCGTTGGCGGGTGCTCGGCGCCAGCGCGGTCATTGTGTACGACGCGCGTGGCACTCACATCACCCGTGCGGGTTCTCCGCTCGGTGCGCTGAGCGTCAAGCTGCACCTGCTGCCATCCGGCAGCACCTTCGATCCGCGGAGCGGGCGCGCGTCACTCCCCGATTGAACTTTCCAGGGCGGCTCATGCCGTCCATTTCGTTCCCTTTTCACGAGACCTGTTCGGGAGGAACCAGATGAATCGTTGGCGAATGTCGTGGATCGCGGCGCTGGGGATTGCAGGCACGCTCCTGCTTGGTGGAGCGAGCCCCGCCCTGGCGCAAACCGCAACCGTACGAGGGACCGTCAGAGATTCGGCGAGCCACCGCCCCCTGGAAGGAGCGCAGATCTCGGTGGAGGGGACCTCCACGCGAACGAGCGCGCGGGCTGACGGGCAGTACATCCTCGCGAACGTCGGCGCGGGTGCGGTGACCATCCAGGTACGCCTGATTGGTTACACCTCGGCCCGTCGGACCGTTACCGTTGCCGCGGGGCAGGATGTCACCGTGGATTTTGAACTTCGCAGTGCGGCCATCAATCTCGAAGACATTGTTGTCATCGGATACGGCACCCAGCGCCGGACCGAGGCGAGCACCGCCACGTCAACGGTGACGGCGAGCCAAATCGAAAACACGCCGGTCGCCAGCGCGGATGCAGCGCTCCAGGGCAAGGCACCGGGTGTTGAGGTCGTACAGAACGCGGGAAATCCGGGAAACGGCATTTCCGTTCGGGTCCGCGGTTCCGCCTCTATCACGGCGAGCAGCCAGCCGCTCTACATCGTCGACGGTGTGCCTCTCATTTCAGATCCGATTTCCCAGCTCGATGCCGGCGGTCAGTCCATCACCGGCGTCACCGGCCTCAGCATGAATGACATCGAGACCATCGATGTCCTCAAGGATGCCGGTGCTGCAGCTATCTATGGATCACGCGGGTCCAACGGCGTCGTGATGATCACGACCAAACGTGGCCAGCCGGGCAGAAGCCAGGTCTCGCTCAATGCATACTGGGGCACGCAGGCGGCGTCGCGTCGACTCCCCCTCATGAACTCCCAACAGTACCTCAATTTCTTCAACGAAGCGGCCGCCAACGATGGGTATGGCGCTGATTACTTTGGCGTTGCGGGAGTCGACGATCAGGTCAATACCGACTGGCAGGCGGCGGTGCTTCGCCGAGCCTCGATCGGGAACACCGAGCTCGGCGTCAGCGGCGGTGACGAGCGGATCCGGTACAGGGTGTCGGGCTCGTACTTCGACCAGAACGGCATTGTGCTGGGATCGGCGTACCAGCGCCTGGCCGGCCGCGCGAATCTCGATTTCGACACCAGCGATCGCCTCGCCTTCAGCGCGAGCCTCGCTGTCTCCGGTGAACGGGATGACCGGATCGAGAATGACGGCAGCAGCGACGGTATCATTACGAACGCAGTGGGCAACCAGCCGCTCTTCCCGGTGAAGCTGTCCAACGGCGACTTCAACAGCCCCGCCGATGACCTCCAGTACTCCAACAGCGTCGCTCTCGCGACTATCAACACGCTACAGGCACGCACCATGCGCGTGCTCGGCAATGTAGAAGGCAGGCTCTCCGTGCGGGACAATCTTCAGTTCACGTCACGACTCGGGGTAGACCTGCTGAACCTGCGGGAAGGACAGTTTCAGTCCGGGCGGGTATTGGGCACCTACGCCGCGAGTGCGGGTGGTGTCGCCAAGAGCGGCTACCAGAGTCTCAACCGGTATGTGTTCGACAACTTCCTGACCTTCTCGCCGACGATGGGACAGCACCAGAGTCTCTCCCTCACGGCCGGCAGCAGTATTGAAGAAAACCGGGGGGAGCTCAACTTCATTCGCGGCGAGGGCCTGAGCAACGATCAGTTTACCGACGTGGCGAACGCGACGGTTCTGGTGGCGGGCGACGGATCGCGGAGTGAGAGCAACCTGCTGTCCTTCTTCGCACGGGCAAATCTCGGGCTCTCCGGCAAGTACCTCTTCGGGGCCAGCCTCCGGACGGACGGTTCTTCCAAATTCGGCAAGAACGATCGCTGGGGTGTGTTCCCTGCCGTCTCGGCCGCATGGGTTCTGAGCGAAGAATCCTTCATGGCCAGTAACCGGACCTTTGACGATCTCAAGCTGCGGGCCAGCTATGGCCGAACGGGCAACCAGGCCATCAGCGACTTCCCTTCTCTTGGTCTTTTCGGGAGCGCCAATTACGGCGACACTCCAGGTCTGGCTCCGTCCAATCTGGCAAATCCGGATCTGCGCTGGGAAACGACGAAGCAGTTCGACATTGGTGTGGATGCTGGTCTCTTCGGTGGCCGCGTCAACCTCACACTCGATTACTATCGCAAGAATACCAGTGATCTGCTGCTCGATCGTCCTATCACCTGCACCAGCGGGTTCTGCAGCGTGTTCGACAACGTGGGCAGTGTGCAGAACAAGGGCGTCGAGCTGGGGCTTACATCCGTCATCCTGAACAGCCCGGCCGTGAACGGTATTCGCTGGAGCAGCACGCTTAATTTTGCCGCGAACCGGAACAAGGTCACTGGCCTCTTCGACGATCAGCCCTTCACCGGCGGCGAGCGCAACATCAACCGGGTCGAAGTCGGCCAGGAACTCGGCGCGTTCTACACTCTTCAGTTCATGGGGGTAGACCCGGCGACTGGCGACGCTATCTACAAGGATGTGGACGGAGATGGCAGCATCACGGCCGCAGACCGGGTGATCGTCGGAAGTCCCCATCCGCGGTTCACTGGCGGCTGGACGAATAACCTCTCCATGGGACGTTTCGATCTCAACGTCTTCGTGCAGTTCAGCCATGGCGCCCAGATCTTCAATGCCATGCGCCTGTTCAGCGGCGCCGGCGGTTACTACGAGGACAACCAGTTCACCGACCAGCTGAATCGCTGGCAAAACCCCGGTGATGTCACCAATACTCCGCGCGCCAGCTACGATGGCACCTCCAGCGCGCGGACGCTGTCGAGTCGCTTCATCGAAAACGGTTCCTACATTCGCCTGCAGGAGGTCACCCTGGGTTATGATCTGCCGAGCACTATGGCTGGTCTCCTCCGGCTCGATCATGCGCGGCTCTATGTCACCGGTCATAATCTGGCGACCAGCACCAAGTACATCGGTTACAGCCCCGACGTGAACAGCAATGGGTCAGGCAGCACCTTCCAGCTGGGCACGGACTTCTATGCCTACCCGCAGGCCCGGACGTTTACCTTTGGCATCAACGCGGGGTGGTAACCATGACATACATTCTCCGTCCCACCTCAAAGCGGATTCGACCAATGATCAAGCAACTCGGGTTGACACTTTCCCTGGCGCTGGCGCTCGGGGGGTGTAACTCCCTGCTGGATACCACGCCGAAAGACCAGCTGCCGGAAGACCGGGCCATCACATCGGCCGGGGGTGCTCGTGCCGCGCTGGCCGGCGCCTACAATGCGCTGCAGAGCGGCAGCTATTATGGCGGCGATTTCTATCTCTTTGGCGATCTTTCATCGGACAATGCAGTCGACGTCGGCACGTTTAACAGTTATGCCGACGCCGCCGGCAATCAGCTTACAGCGGACAATACCACAATCGGAGACATCTGGGCCTCGATCTATTCCGCGATTCATCGCGCGAACGTGCTGATCGCCAAAGTTCCCGGCGTGCCGGATCTCGACCCGGTTGAACGAGACCAGATCCTGGGCGAAGCCTATTTCCTCCGGGCGCTTCACTATCACAATCTGGTGAAAACGTTTGGTGGAGTGCCGCTCCGGCTGCAGCCGGCAGCGACCGTCGAGGAAGCTTCGCAGATTGCGCGCGCGACCACGGCTGAGGTCTACGTCCAGATCCTGAGCGATCTTCAGCAATCGGAAACGCTGATTACCAACACGTCGCCGGCGACACAGGCCACAATTGGTGCCGTCAAGGCGCTCGAGGCCCGGGTCTACCTGTACCAGTCCGATTGGGCCAACGCCAAGGCCGCAGCTGATGCCGTCATCGGCATGGGCTACACCCTGGCTGCCAATTACAGCGATCTCTTTGATCCGGAAGGCCAGGACACGCCGGAGGACATTTTCAAGGTGACCTTCACCGCCCAGCAGTACCAGTACATGTATTACTGGATCTCCTGCTCAGTGGGCGGCGGCTGCGAGCTGGCACCGACGCAGAGTCTCATTGACGCATACGATCCCGCGGACGAGCGGCTGGCCTGGTCCATCAGCGGAGATACCGAGCCCGATGCCTGGGGCACCAAGTATCCGACCACCGCTGGTGCGGAGGATATTCACGCAATCCGGTTCGCCGAGGTGCTGCTGATCAAGGCGGAGGCGGAAGCGCAACTCAACAACCTGCAGGTCGCGGTGGACAACTACAACTTGTTGCGCGTGCGGGCCGGCGTTTTGCAGGATGTGCTCGGGGTGGACGTAACGACCCAGCAGGATGTTCTCGATGCGATCGATCATGAACGCAGGCTGGAGCTGGCCTTCGAAGGCGATCGCTGGTTCGATCTGGTACGGACGGGGCGAGTCGCCACGGTGCTGCCGGGCGTGCCGGCGTTCCAGTATCTCTATCCTATTCCGCAGTCGGAACTGGATGTAGCGCCAAACCTGGCGCAGAACCCGGGGTATTAGTGTTGCATGATTGCATGAGTGGATGAGTGATCGGTTGATAGGAAGATCGCCCCCTGGCTCCGGCTGGGGGGCGTTTCTCTGGAACGGCAAGACACCTGGCCGCTTCAAATGACGTGTTGACACAAGCGCAATCCCGCTCTAAATCCCACGGTGCCGCTGGACAGGTGGCTGCCTTTTTCCGGAGATGCCCGTGCCTGATTCGCTTTCCCGACGTCGCTTCCTGGAATCCACCGGGGCCCTGGCTGTTACCGCAGCCTTGCCGGTGATGAAGACCACCGCGGAAATCGGCGCTCCGGCCATCATTCTTCGTCCAGTCGCGACACCGGTAGCCATTGCGTCGACCAATGGAATGCGAGGCGTCGCCAGAGCGGTTGAGCTCATGGCCGGCGGGGCCGACACGCTGGATGCCGCCGTGGAGGGTGTCAAGATTCAGGAGCTCGATCCGACCGACATGTCTGTAGGATATGGCGGTCTACCTAATGAGGATGGTGTCGTGCAGCTCGATGCCTCCTGCATGCATGGTCCGACCAGGCGGGCGGGCGCGGTGGCGGCGCTCGAAGGCATCAAGACGCCGAGCGAAGTAGCCAGACTGGTGCTCAAGTACACGCCGCATATCCTGCTGGTCGGCGAAGGCGCCAAACGATTTGCGCTGTCGTATGGATTCAAGGACGAGGACCTGCTGACGCCCGAATCACGCCAGGCGTGGCTGGTCTGGCGGGCGAACCGGGGACAGGGCGATGACTACCTGGATGTTCCCGGGACTGAGCAGATGGTGGTTGGCCGGCCGACCGGCACGATCAACATGAACGTGGTGAACGCGCGCGGCGATATTTCTTCGATCACGACGACCGCGGGGCTGGCCTGGAAGATTCCCGGCCGCGCCGGAGATTCACCGATCGTGGGCGCGGGGCAGTACACCGATAACGAGATCGGCGCCGCCGGTTCCACCGGGCTCGGCGAGGCAAACATCATGGTCTGTGGTGGATTCCTGACGGTGGAGCACATGCGGCGAGGCATGAAGCCGACCGACGCCGCACTGGAGACACTCAAGCGCGTTGTGGCCCTCACACCGCCTCGACTGCTCAATGCGCAGGGCCGGCCGGCTTATGACATCACCTTTTACGCGGTGAACAAGCGGGGGGAATTCGGAGCGGCATCGCTCTACCCCTCAAATTTCGCGGTGCATGATGGCAGCGAGGCACGCACGAAAGACACCGCCCATATGTATGAGAGAACCCAGTGATGACGAATTTGCAGATACCGAGGGGCCTGGCGAGCGATGGGATAAGGCGCTGCATCCAGCTTGGGGTGGCGCTCATGGTTCTCCTGGGTGCGTTGCCCTCGCGCGCGCATGCGCAGCGCTGGGTGGACAGTCGCTATCCCTATATCGGCTCGAGTGCCAATGATTTTCCGCTGATCTCCGTCCGGTTTGACTGGAGGCGGCCGGTAGAGGACTACCTCTCACCGCTTCCGTACCTGGGGGATGTCAGCCTGGACGGCGGGATCAGTTTCAAGGGAAGCTATTTCCTGTCGGCGCAGTTCCGTGCCCCCGGTCTCAAGGAAGGCTGGCGCCTCGCATCCACCGCCTTGATTTCCCGCGAGGCTCGTTTCGGTTTTTTCGGGCTGGGAAACAACTCATCGTTCGACAATGCCCTGGACAATGAGAACCAGCCATTCTTCTACCGGCTGCGGCGGCAGCGGGCGCTGATCCAGAGTGAACTGTCGCGACGCGTGGTGAATCATGTCTACGTCTCGGGCGCGCTCGCCTTCGAACACAACCTGCTGAGCTCGCTTCCCGGTCCCTCGATTTTTCGGGATTCGATTGCCCCCGAGATCACCGACAATGATGTGACCGGCAGAGTGTCCCTCGTCTTCGACACGAGAGACACCGAGTTCAACACGACCAGGGGGATCATGATCGAGGCCGGTGCCCTCGCCGGGAGCGGAGGTGATGGATACCACCGCATCTATGGGTCGATACGTGGTTTCGTCCCGATTCGCCAGGGTACCGTCATTGCAGCGCGAATCCTGGGATCGGGAATGGGCGGAGATCCACCGTTGCACGCCCGGTTCGAGTTACCGATGTGGGAGAACACGCTGATCATGTTCGGCGGCAATGACACGCACCGCGCCTTTGATGATGGCCGGTTTGCGGGCGAGCATGTGCTCTTTGGCAACCTCGAGATCCGGCATAACATCCTCGATCTCGCGACCCTGGGGGCGATTTCCGCCATTGGATTCGTCGATGCCGGCCGAGTGTTCGAAGGAGAAAAATTCCGGTTGACGACGGACGATCTCAAGGTGGGCGAAGGTGCCGGGCTCGCTTTGCGGCTGCTCCGCTCGACCCTCTTCACCTTCAACCTGGCACATGGGGACGAAGGATGGAACTTTACGATGAACGGGCGCTGGCTGTTTTAGCGGGAGGAGGCGAAGCAAAATAACCGATTTGTCTGGACTCGCCGTGCTGTTTGATCAGGAATGACTGGCTGGCGTCACGAAGGATTCTCCGAGGGCAATCTGCAGGACCTCCCGCAGTGTCGTCTCTCCCTTGTCCCGGGCGTACCACTTCCGAACCTGCGGGTAGAGCTCAGCCTTGGGAATAGTGGTTCGATGGTCCATGACCCATTGCTGAAGCTCTCGAGGGCGAGGACCCCAGTGGCCAAGCTCGGCCAGGTTTTCGTCGAGAACGATCACAATGGGAATTGAACGCGATCCATTCGTCAGATACCGGTCCATGATCTCCAGGTTCTCATCACGACGGATCACCCGCAGTGATACCCCCGGTGTCACTGCCGTCCAGTGGGCGAGGAAGGGAATGGTGTTGGACGCGTCACCGCACCAGTCTTCGGCGATGACGAGCAGGTTCAGGATCCGCCCCCCGGTCACCAGCTGAGACCAGTCGGGAAACCGTGCCAGCTTGTAGAGTCCCTCCCAGAGCGGGAAATGAGTACCGCTTTTGGCGAGGAAATCTTCGAAGGTCATCGCCTTCGCCCACTCCGGGGCATAGTTCCGCATGATCCTCCAGCAGAAAAGTCACACAGGGACAAGAACAATCATTTCAAACCAGATCGCAACCTGACCCTATTGGAACATCAGCGCCGGGCCCGATGTTCCGCTCGACGTCCGTAGGGTGAGCTAGCGCCGAGTCTTCCGGAGTCAAATCCAGAAAGGCTTGGGACCTCTGCGATCTTCACGCATATGCACCGGGATGGGTGAGTGAATTAGATTGCTCCCAATGACCTCCCCGTCCTCTCCCCCCGCGCCCGCCGCCTCGCCGAGCCCTCCAAAACGTGACGGCGAAGCGACTCGGCAACGGCTCCACCGCGCAGCCCTCGATTTATACACGACCATTGGGTTCCGCGGCACGACGACACCGATGATCGCCGAGCGGGCCGGCGTGGCTGAAGGGACAATCTATCGCCATTTCACCGGGAAAGAGCATCTTCTCAACGAGATCTATCGTGGTGCCCAGCGGTGGGCCACCCGGCAGATTCGCGACATGGAAATCGACAAGATGCTGAAGCCGGGGGAGCGGCTATCCCGGTTTGCCCGGGCAATGGCCGATGCGGCAGAACGGGATCCGGCAGTCGTACGGATGCTGTTTTACCCGGGAACCGATACCCATCTTGACGACAAGAGCCGCGAGTCCACCCGGGAGTTCAACGAGGCGCTGCAGCAGGTAGTGGCTATGGGAAAATCGGACGGGATCGTCCGGCCGGGACCGGCCGAGCTCTGGGCATCGGTGTGGCTGGCGCTCGTGGAGTTCGTCGCGATGAGGATCTGTGCAAAGGAATGGACTGCCGACCACCCCCAGGTCACAATGGCGCTCGACGCAGCCTGGGACTCCATCGCGGCGAAAGGCGCTGAGATCTGATCAGGTCGTGCATTCCGGGCGGGCTCGGACGTCCATGCAGAGCCACAGGCCGCCCTTCCACCCGATCGAGCCGCACCCTCAGGAGGCGTATGAAAACTCACCTTGTCATGCTCGTCACTGGAATGCTTGTCCTTCAGGGTTGTGTGTCTGACACGACCATTCCCCTCGAGGGCTCCTACTTCCTGGCAGAACCCGCGATTCTCGTCATTAATCCAGGGGAATCGAGCACGACCACGATCACCGCCTACGATCATACCACCAACAACCCTACGGACGTAGAGTGGGCGATCGGGCGGGTCGGTACCGGCATCAGCGTCAGTGTTGATTCCAGCTTTGGGACTGTCTACGTCGGGAATCACCTGGCACTTCCCCCCCGAAGCCAGCAACGCCGTTTTTTCGTCACGCTGACGGGAACAAAGCCAAGCACCTTCACCATCAGCGGCGATGCCGGGGTGATCACGATCCGGGTGAACCCCGCTGTAGCCACTCCCTAGGCTGTGAAGCTTCTGCCACTGGAACTTCCTCTCGATTCACCGTACGCGCCGCCGGTCATCTGGACCATCGGTCACTCCACAAGAAGCTGGGAAGATTTTCGTGCAACCCTCGATCGCCATGCGATCGAGGCCATTGCCGATGTGCGTCGATTCCCAGGGTCCCGCCGTCATCCCCAGTTCAGTCAAACACTGATGAAAGACAGCCTTGCGAGGGACGGCCGTGAGTATCTCTGGCTTCCTTCGTTAGGCGGGCGACGAGAAGCGCTGCCTGATTCCCGGAACACGGCCTGGCGGAATCTCTCCTTTCGCGGCTACGCCGATCACCTCGGGAGTGAGGAATTTGCTGAGGGTCTCTTCGAGCTGCTCATGCTGGGGGAGGGCCTCTCGACTGCTATCATGTGCGCCGAGGCTGTGTGGTGGCATTGCCATCGGGGACTCATTGCCGACGTGCTCTGCTCGATAGGGGTCAAGGTGTTCCACATTACTGACTCGGCTGCAAGCGTTATCCATCCTTTGACTCCACCAGCCAGGATCCTGGACGGAGTCCTGACGTATGTCCCGGCCGCGAGCGATCAGCTGGACCTTTCCGACCTGGAGTCGACGTGAGCCTGCAGTCACCGTTAAAACGCTGATGGCACTTTCCGAGATCCGGCAATTGCAGGAGGATGATGTCGCCGCGCTTGCCGGGATGTTCGCCTCTCCCGAACGGCCAGCGGGAATGTTCGACCGATACGCCCGTGACCACTGGTCGGGCAGTCGCACAGTCCTGGTTGGCCTGAAATCGGGCGCGCTGGCCGGATTCGTCACGCTCACCTGGAACGCGACGTACCCGCCATTCGAGTTTGCTTCGATCCCCGAAATCGGCGATCTGAGCGTTGCCGCGGGACCAGGTGCCTCGGAGGTGGCCAGAGCCTTGATAGAGGAGGCTGAACGTCTTGTGCAGGAACGAGGATATCCCCGAGTGGGCGTCTCGTCGAGCGCCACGCAACCCGCGGCCGATCGACTCTTTGCCGAGCGTGGGTACCTACCCGATGGCCGGGGCCGACATCTCACACGAGCCGGTCCAATGGAATACCTCATCAAACTCTTTACCGCTCCAGCTCTGCCTCCGCGTGAGCCTGCATTTCGGTATTGGTCGGGATGGGGCACCTGGCTCGCCGGTGCGTACATTCTCCTTATTGCGCTTGCGGCCGGCTTTGTGACCTATCGGCTCTTCTTCTCGAGTTCGGGTACGTCGCTCGCAGGTATCAGCATGGTGCTGCTGGCCTACCCCTGGGGGCGGCTGTTTGCGGGGGCCCTCCACATAGACGGCGGTGCAGGAGTCGGGCTTGTGCTGGCCATGTCCTACGCCATTAATACGAGTATCATCTACATCCTCGGCTCGGCCGCCGAGCGAGCGTTTCGGGGCCGGACGACGCTCAAGAGCCCGGTCTTCAGAGCGGAAACTGACGGCTGATCTGTTCTTCAACAACTAATTTGAGGTCATCATGGGATTCGACCAGTATCACGAACCGCCAAGTGAGTTGCCGGACAAGGTGCGCACTTTTGCCCGGATGGTCACCTCACTGATCGAGGAGGCAGAGGCGATCGGATGGTACGAGCAGCGGATTGCCGTCGAAAAAGACAAGGAAGCCCGCGCCATCATGCGGAACGCGCAGGGCGAAGAGTTCAAGCACTTCGGAATGGACCTGGAGTTCCTGCTCCGGAAAAAGCCCAAATGGCGGGAAGTGCTTCAATCCATTCTCTTCAAGAAGGG
Organism: Gemmatimonadota bacterium; assembly: GCA_039932125.1. Taxonomy (GTDB): domain Bacteria; phylum Gemmatimonadota; class Gemmatimonadetes; order Gemmatimonadales; family GWC2-71-9; genus DASYPP01. The sequence continues at coordinate 1,843 of JBDTQP010000026.1, read as the reverse complement.
AGATATCGTGGAGCATGGCGAGGAGGCTGAAGATGCACTGGGCTGACTCGTACTGAGAAGAGCCACTGCTTTTACCGCAAAGGCGCTAAGTTCGCGAAGACTCGCGGAGCAACTGGAGCCCTCGAGATATGTACGTCCCATTGATGGGATATGCGCCAACTTCTTGCCTGCAATGATCCACAGCCATAATGCTGAAACCGTGCGAGCCTCCGTTGCTTCCGTGACTCCGTGGTGAAGTAGTTCCCCTGGCGTTTCTTGGCGCGCTTTGCGCCTTTGTGGTGAGGCCGTTGCTGTTTTTCCTCGAGCCGTACCGCAACCGGCCATCCCCGTTAGATTAGGGCCTCAAACCACAACAGGAATCGCGTGCCGTTCAGTGGACTCAAGCTTCACCCCCTTCTGCTCAAGGGGCTCAAAGAGCTCGGCTTTGCCCGCCCGACACCTATTCAGACCGATGCTATCCCGCCGGCGCTCGAGGGCCGAGACATTCTTGCCTGCGCCATGACGGGAAGCGGCAAGACGGCGGCATTTCTTCTGCCGATTCTTCATCGCCTGATTGATAAGCCACGCGGCACTACGCGCGCGCTGGTACTCACCCCCACGCGTGAGCTTGCGGCGCAGATTCTCGCGGACCTGAACGATCTGGCCGTTCACACTCCGATCACCGCCGCGGCTGTCTTTGGTGGAGTCGGCATGGGCCCGCAGGAGCACGCGTTTCGGAGCGGAGTGGATGTCATGATCGCGACGCCCGGTCGCCTCCTTGATCATTTTCGATCCGGTTATGCCCGTCTGGCGGGCCTCGAGTATCTCGTGCTCGATGAAGCGGACCGGATGCTGGACATGGGCTTTCTGCCGGATATCCGTCGGGTGCTCAAGCACATCCCCCAGAAACGCCAGACGCTCTTCTTCAGCGCCACCATGCCGGGGCCAATCCTGACACTCACGCGGGAAATGCTTCGCTCCCCCGCCACGATCAATCTGCAGCGCCACGCTGCGCCGGCAGTCGGGATCACCCAGGCCGCATACCCGGTGGCGCAAGACCTCAAGTCCGCCCTCTTTCTGGCGCTGCTTCAGCGCGGCGACATGAAGGAAGCGCTGGTTTTCACCCGCACGAAGCACCGAGCCGATCGGTTGATGAAGTTCCTGGTGAAGAGCGGAATCAAGGCGGAACGAATTCACGGCAACCGGTCTCAACCACAGAGGACCGAGGCATTAGCCGGCTTCAAGAGCGGCAAGTATCGTGTGCTCGTCGCTACCGATATTGCGGCACGCGGAATCGATATCGAGGCGCTGGGCCACGTCGTCAACTTCGATGTTCCCAAGGTGCCGGAGGACTACATTCATCGGGTGGGGCGCACCGCCCGCGCGGAGGCGGTCGGCGATGCGTTCACTTTCGTGGCTCCCGATGAAGAAGCCGATTTCAAGCGAATCGAGCGCGTCGTGGGCAAGAGCCTGCCCCGGGTGACCGTTCCTGATTTCGACTACAAGGCTCGCCCCGAAGCCCGGCTCGAGGTTCCTCTCGCCGAACGGATTGCCGGGATCAGGGCGAAAAAGGCGGATGACCGGGTTCGCGCAAAGGCTAATGCCGAACGACGCGCCGCGTCCGAGGCGCGTCGTTCCCTGGGAGACCGGAGGTCCGACAGCCAGCGACCTGGCGAGCGCCATCGGTCCAGCCGTCGCGGCGGGCCCGGGGGCAAACCCGGCGGCCACCCCGATGGGCGGGGCGGCCGCTGAAGGCGCATCCCCGGTCAATTGTCGTCAACCCGTAACGCTGTCGCGACTTTCAGAAGACGTGCGTGAAATGACCTCGATGAAATTTCGCTACTTCGTGCCATTCATTCTCTGC
>JBDTQP010000025.1:0-20170 GCA_039932125.1 Gemmatimonadota bacterium | reverse complement strand
CACTCGCGTACCCGGAAACCGGCGTGAGGCGGACCGTCGCGCCCGGCAGGCTCATCCGGAGACTGTCCAGGAGGCCGAGTTCGTCGGAGAGAACAATGGACGAGCCTCGCGGGCCTGCGATCCTGGCCACCTGATTTCCCGCCGGATCCACCAGCGGCTCCAGCTCGATCATCGTCGCCGCAATTCCGCTATCAGCCCAGGCGACATGGGTCCCTCCCCGTCTCAGCGCTACCAGCCAGTCGCGTAACTCGAGGCTCGGCGCCTCCTTGAACCAGACGCCGATGGAGTCGGTCGCCGGTGACACCGACCAGGACGCGAGCCGCGCCTCCGCCGCGGGCGCATCGTAAAGCTGTGCTCCCGCTGGTCGCCTGGTTCGGAACGAGCCAGCAATGAGCCAGGCGAGCGCACCCCGTGCGACCATTCGCAACAACCACTCGACTTGCTGACGACGATTAGCGGGTAAGTGCATAGACCACCACGTTCACGCCGAACCGCGTGTTGTCCACCGAGTAGAACCGCTTGGTTTCCGGGTGGTAATTCCATTCCGAGCTGTAGTCCTTGTTGCTGTAGAGCACCGCGATCCGGCCCGCTCGCTCGACTGCCAGCAGGTTCTTATGCACCAGGTTGTCCCCCCACCCGTTGAGTTCATGGCTGGTGGCGGGAGGACCATCAGGGAACTTGAAGTACGCCGAGTAGAGCGGATGGGTGTTCGAAAGCGGTGTCAGCGAGCCGGCGACACGCTCGATCTCTTCTGTCGCGGTTCTATGAAAGGCTCCATCGACATCATGATTGTGATCATCAATGAAGAGCATTCCGCCCCGCTCGATCAGCGTGCGCGCCATCCTCCGTTCAGCTTCGTTGAGCCGTACCGGAAGATGGCCTGTGAGATAAATCAGCGGATACCGAAGCACATCGGGAGAGCCGAGTGGAACGATGACGCCGGAAGCTGCCACGGGAATCGCGGTATAGCGGGCCACGGAATCGATGATGTTGCCAGGCACGAGCGGAGCCGAATCCCAGTCGCCTGATTCGTACTGGGCGGTGGCAAAGACGAACTCGCTCACGGGATCACATCCCATGACGAAATCCCCGGACGGGATTCGGCTGGCCTGGCGAGCAACCGCCGGGCGCGAATCAACTGGCTCGTTGCATCGCGACCACCGCGCAGGTCAGCGATGGCATCGCCCAGAGCACCGGCGAAATCCGGTGCCAGCGACAAGGCGTCTATACGGAGAAGGGACAGTGAATCGACTCCCGCTGAGGTGGGCAGGAGATCGATGGCAGTGGTAAACCGGCTCACCAGGCGCTCGATCGTCCGCTCCTCAGTCGGACGCTGGCCCACACGAGAGCTGCCGGCATCGGCACGCTTCCCCGCGAGTCGCACGCGATTGACATCCACAACCGTCGCCGTTGGACGACCGCGCAGGTACAGGCGCTCGGCCTGTCGCGCGCGCTGGATAGCCTCCAGCGCCGCCCGCATGTGCGGCAGCGCCTGTCGCGCTTCACCAATCTCGAGGGAACGCCCGGCGTCCCACATGGCATTGTAGGCCTCGAGCAGCGGCTTGTTGAGCGCCACCACGGGACTCTCATCGGTGCTGAAATCGAGGGCCTCGCCATTGACCGTCGTCGCTTGCTGAGCGGCGGCAAGCATCGCGTCGGGTGTGAGCGGAGCCGCGGCTGTATCCTCGGACTCTTCACCCGGCGCTTCGGCACCGAGTCGCAGAAAGATGATATCAGCCACTCGCTTCCGAAGCGTGGCCTGGTCCCCTCCAATCGTTCGGGATACTTCGACAAAGCTGTCGCGGGCGAGCCGGGTGCGCTGCCGGACGAGCGCCTCGGTCGTCAGTATGAGCATTCGTTCGCTGAGCAGGGAAGAATCACCCTCGGCCGGCGCAGCAGCGTCGATCGCAATTGAATCACCTTCGCCAGCACGAAGGATCCGGATCGTGCGAGTCTCGGAGTAGCCAACTCCCGGACCAGTCGTTGAGTTGCCATCACGGGCAACCGCGCGAAGATGCACGATGTTACCGGGAACCAGCTTCAACGACTCCAGCGCAAGCTGAGATGCGATCGTTCCGTCGGCATCGTTGGCGAAATGGGTGCGCCCGACCTCGCCTGAGCGAAAAGTGAAGTTCTCGCCCTCTCCGGTGCTCACGATGTATTCGAACCATGCGTCACGAAGACCGAAATCGTCGTGAACTCTGGCGTCGAGTCCTAACCGCCCCCCGGGATCTCGCAGGACACTGTCACGTGCGGGACCGAGCAGCTCAACGGCAGGGACAGAGTCTGGGATTGGCTCGAGAACGATCAGCCGCCGATGCGGGAGGCGTTCGAGCCAGATTCCAGACGCCGAGTCTGGCATCGCGAGATTGAGGAACCAGTGGTCAGCTCTTGTCATCCGCTCCAGAACACGATCCCCCAGGCGACCGGTGAGCCCGGCGGTATCTCCCCTTCCTTCTATTTGAACGACACTACCGACCACCCCTTTGAGGGTCTCCGGATTCTCGATAGTGTGAGCTGGAAGATGCGTGTATGGCGGAGGTGAAATGGTCGCGACGATGGTTGCGAATGGGTCGGCATCTGGCCGGGTATCCGGTCCCCTCTCGAGGATGTCGCCAATGTGAGGAGTCCTGATCCGCCCCAGCGAGTGAGAAGGAAGCGACAGCAGCAGGGCGAGTGAACCCGCGCATGCCGTGAGGGGAAATACCGCACTTCCGAATAGCCGGCGGGCGACGGATGACGTCCATGAAATGCCGGCTATGCTTGAGTCCAGCCGACTCCGTGACAACGCGTATCGCTCATCGACGAGGGTAACCAGGGCATAGCGAAGCTCCGGCAGTCTATCCTCGAGCCAGAGTGCCACGGACTCGCGGGAGAGCACTGTTCGACTCCGGTGAAGAATCAGCAGCATCACACCGAAACCGACAATCACGCTGGCGACAGAAATTATCTGGCGAGCTGCCAGTGGCAGTGCGCCCAGCGCATCAACGAGAACGGCGAGCAGGAGAACGGAGGAGCCGGCCACCAATCCCCAGGTGATGGCGAACGTGACCAGGGCTAGAGAAAGCAGCACTCGCACCCGGTTGAGTCGCTGGAGCGTCGTCATGATCGAGCAGTCCTGGGGCGCAACACCAGCTCCAGCAGCAGCAGAAAGAGCACAGCAGTGAGAAGCCAGCGATTTGCCGGAAATACCTGCGCATTTTTCCCGGTGAGACGGCTGGAAGGAGCGAGGGCAGCGGATCCCCGGACCCTCGTCAGTGCGGCGTCCGAAAGTCGTGTCGCGTTGGTTGCTCCACCGCAGGGCGCCAGCAGGGACCTGGTGAATGCGATGAGACTGGGCCGAATGGCGAAATCGCCCTGCGCTGTAATGGGTACCGCGACGGATCGGATGCAACCGTTCCCCACACGGGCTTCGGTTGCTGCAGGCAGACCGTCGACCCAGTTGGCGACCGGCCGGCCAGAAGGGGGAACAACGCTTCTATGAAACTGGGCGACAACCGCAGCTCCGCTTCCTTCGACTCCATAGACAGAATCCGGTGTTTGAGCGGACCAGCCGGTGGCCGCGAAATCCTGAGGCCAGTGTACGACAGTTGCTCCCGCCCGCGCAGCGGCGGAATCAGCAGCGCTCAAGGTTCCTCTCACCAGTGAAGCAGTGGAGAAATCCGCCGAGTCGATAAGCGTGAGCGTGGCTGAAAGAGGATCCTCGGGAGCGAGTGCCGGGTGCGTGCTCGGCCTGGGTGGAGAGACTACCGGCTTCATCGGGACGAGCGTGATGCGGCCGGGCCAGAGTGCGCGAAGCCCGGAGGATGCGGCATCCCATTCTTCGACTGCGAAAGCCGAGGCAATCATGAGCTCGACCGAATCACCCCTGGTCCTGAGGTCAGGCACCGCGCGAAGTGCCGAGAGGATGGCCACCGAGAGAGAGCCGGGAGGACGGGGCACTGGTCCTGGCGATTGCCAGTCTTCCCGCGTGAGCGGCCGCGCGGTAGAGTCGAAGCCAATGACACGATCAGCAGTGCGAAGGAGTGAATCGAGCGCCGACTCCACAATCGAAGGAGCCAGCCGCGACTGATCGAGCAGCACGATTCGACTGGTTCGATGGGCAGGAGACCATCGCGGCCGGGCGAGCGCCAACCCGAGCAGAAGCACCGCGAGCACCCGAATCGCGAGGAGTAACAGGTCCGATGGACGAAGCGAGGGTGCCGCCGCACTGGCGGGGCGATCGGGAATAAAGCGGGCGGTGGGAAAGAGGATGGCGCGGGGCCGCCGGCGGGTGAGCAGGTGAAGCCCGACAACAACCAGGGCCAGCGCTCCTGCCGCAAACAACCATCCCGGAGCGAGGAAGCTCATCCCGCGACTGTGGAAGAAATGCCGTGGGTGACTCTTCGGATCACGGAGGCAGTGTCTTCATCCGCAATCACCTCGGTATACTCGGCACCCGACCGTCTCCAGCGATCCGCCAGCGATGCCCGCCACCCGGCAAAGGCGGTGACATAATCCGCGGCACTTCCCTCGTGCAGGACCCGCCGGATCTCGGGATGCTCGGGATCAGTCGCAAGCCGGGTGGTGGCAGCCGGCTCGATCTCCTCCCGGGCCATCACGTGCAGCGCAAACACTTCAATTCCGTTGACGATGAGCTGACGGGATTCGCGAAGAAGTTCATTTTCTTCACCCAGAAAATCGGAGATGATCGCGAGCCGCCATCCCTTTCGGATTCCAGGAATTCCTCGCGCCAGGGATGGACTTCCTTCCGGGTTCACGGCGGCAATCGCGTGCGTCATCTCCGCCAGAACGCCGCGCCTCGAACTCGGCCGCAACCAGATTTCCGAGTTGTCGCGCGGGATCATGAGCCCCACCGGGTCTCCATCGGCACGAGCAACCGAGGCGAGTCCGAGAGCGATGCGACAGGCCTGGCGCCACTTGCCGGAGGAAGGAGCCGGAAAGGCCATCGATGCGGAAGCGTCGAGCAGAACGAGGGTCGAACGGGTGGCGTGGTCGTCGGTGATGCGGAGATAGGCGCGATCGGTCCGCGCGAGCAACTTCCAGTCGAGTCGCCGGGGATCGTCACCCTGACGATAAGGACGATACTCGGTGAACTCCGCCGTCATCCCACGAAGCCGGGAGGGATGGGTGCCGGCAACTCCAGAGCCGAACGGCTTGCGCGCGGGCCAGGATACACCGGCGAGCGCGTCGAGAAGAGAGCCGTAATCACCGGGAACAATCATGGGATGTGACTGGGATGTCGCGGACCAGGGCATGCATTCACGCTGGTGAGATTCCTCGAGCCTACAGCCGGATCTCCCCGCGGGGAGGCTGCACTCGCGCAAGCACATCTTCGATGATGCGTTCGGGATCTATGCCTTCGGCTTCCGCGGCAAAGTTGACAAGGATTCGGTGGCGCAACACCGGAAGAGCCACGCGACGTATATCGTCCGGTGCCACTACCAGCTTTCCGCGAAGAAGCGCGTGCGCTTTGGCGCCGAGGATGAGGGCCTGGCCGGCCCGCGGCCCGGCTCCCCAGCGCACATACTTGCGGACCAGCTCCGTGGCGCCGTCGCCGGGACGGGTCGCGCGCGAAAGCGCCGCGGCATATCGAAGCGCGGGTTCCGCCGCTGGTATCTCCCTGGTGGCGCGCTGAAGCGCGAGCGTTTCCGGCACACCAAGCACAGGCATGAGCGGCTCGGGATCGGCTCCGGTCGTCGCGCGGAGGATGGCGATCTCCTCGTCCTCAGCGGGGTACCCGATCCTGATATCGAAGAGAAACCGATCAAGCTGCGCTTCCGGAAGCGGATACGTCCCTTCCTGTTCGATCGGATTCTGGGTGGCAAGCACGAAGAAGGGCTCTGGTAAGGCCATCGAGACACCGGCAGCCGTCACCCGATGTTCCTGCATGGCCTCGAGCAATGCCGCCTGGGTGCGCGGTGGCGTGCGATTGATTTCATCGGCGAGCACGATGTTAGCGAACACCGGTCCCCTGACAAACCGGAATGACCGATTACCGGAAGCGGCGTCCTCTTCCATCACTTCGGTGCCGGTGATATCGCTGGGGACGAGATCGGGGGTGAATTGAATGCGATGGTACTCAAGCCGCATCGCCTCCGCCAGAGAGCGAATCAGCAGGGTCTTGGCCAGGCCAGGCACTCCGACCAGAAGCGCATGGCCCCCCGCGAGGAGAGCCATGAGCACTTCATCGATGACGGCCTCCTGTCCCACGATCCTCCGCCCGATCTCCCGGCGGAGGCGGTCGACGTTCTCCACCAGGGAATCATTCGCGGGGATCGCCCTCGCGTTCACTGCCATGAATCAGACCGCTTCAGAGAGACTGGTAAAGTTGAAATCCCGAACCTTGATCGATGGCATAACCACGTCTCCACCAGACTCGGTTCCCGCCAGGCGCTCGGCGCGACCCAGCGCATCCATGTTATTGAGAATGAAAAGTGGCGACTCATTGAAACGGAAGTTTCTGAGCGCCTTGCTGATCTTTCCGTTCTCGATGAGGAACGTGCCGTCTCGAGTGAGCCCGGTATAGAGAATCGTGCGCGGATCCACCTCGCGCAGATACCAGAGGCGGGTGAGCAGAACGCCGCGCTCGGTGGAGGCAATCATCTCGTCAAGCGAGGTCGTGCCGCCCAACATCTTGACCGAGTTGGGACCGCCCGTGGGTGTCTTGCCCTGCTTCTTCGCCCAGTACCTGCTATAGGAAAGTTGATTGAGAACGCCTTTGTCGATCCATACCTGGCGGCTGAGCGGCATGCCATCGCCATCCCACGGCTGACCGAGCAGCTGCGGATCCTGGGGATCCGATACAATGGTCACCCGTTCATCGAGAATCTTTTCGCCGACCTTGGTCCCGCCGCCTTCCTTGACGAAGGGGCTGCGCCCCTCATCGGCCGAACGGGCATCGCCATAAAAGGCCAGGAGCTGGACCAGGTCACCCACCGCTTGCGGCTCGAGTATAACGGTATAGCGGCCCGGCTCGATCGCGACCGGATTTCTCGAGGCGCGCGCCTTGGAAATCGCGCGCTCGCTGACCGATTTGAAATCCAGCTGCGACCAGTCGGGATGATCGGCGCCACCCCAGCCGGATCCGGTGCCATCCGCGGTGCGCACGGTCAGCGTATAGTTGGAGGTCGTGCTCCGGTGATAGGCAAAGAGCCCCGCACTATTGGCCAGAGCGGTTGCATTGGCACCGGTGACGATGAATCCGGCTGCCTCAAGATCTCCTGCTTCTCGGGTGACGCCGAGGGCAGTCATCGCGGCACGAGCGCGGTCCGCCGCGGAAAGACTGGCCGTACTGTCGAAGTACGCATTGACCGGGACGTAGGTCTGCGGACCGAGAAGAGGCATGTCCTCCGGATCTTCCGGCGCGAGGCGAGCGAGTGCTTCCGATGAAGCAACGGCGCGCTTGAGGGAATCGTCGGAGAGATCGTTCGTGGTCGTCACGGCGTGCCTGGCGCCGAACCAGCTCTGGATCACGACGCTGGTATTCTCGACGCTGCCGGACGTCGAGAGCTGGTTCGCCGCAAACCGGGTGTTCGCGGTGATTCCACTGTTCACCCTGACCTCGACCCGCTCGGCCCTGGAGAAGCCGATGATCCGCTTCAGGAGCGCTTGCGCGTCATCCCGCGAGATGATGGAGCCGCTCATGCTTTCCTCCCGGTGTTGATCACGTTCACCTGCCGGAACCGGGCCGGGACTGCGCCGTGGCTCACGCCGTTGCTCTGGCCCGGCTGGCCTTTCCCATCGAAGAAGCTGCCGCCGAGCTCATAGCTGCTCTTTCCGCCGATCATGTCCATGGAGTTCCAGAAGTCGGGAGTTCGCATCTGATAGGCGACATCCTTGAGCAGGCCAACTCGCTTGCCGCCGCGGATTTCATAGAAAACCTGCCCACCAAACTGCGCGTTGTATCGCTGCTGATCGATTGAGAATGACCCGTCGCCCACGATCGCGATACCGCGATCAGTCGCCGCGATCAGATCCTCGAAGCTGTGATCTTCGGCCCCGGGGAGGAGTGACACGTTCGGCATCCTCTGGAACTGCACGTCGCTCCAGCCCTGTGAGTAGGAGCAGCCATGCGAGCGGGTCTCCTTCCCCTGGCTTTCGTACCACCAGCGAAGCCAGTTGGCCTGTTCCCGCGTCGTCTGGTAATCGTTGAGCACGCCATTCTTGATGATGAGGAAATCGTCCGGCTTTACGCCTTCGTCATCATACCCGATCGTCGAGATGGCGCCTTCCTGCGAGCGATCGCCCTGGATATTCATGAACTCGGGCCCGTACTTGAGCTTGCCCAGCACCTTGTCCGGTGGCGCGACGAAGCTGGTACCGGCGTAGTTCGCTTCATAGCCCATGGCACGATCGAGCTCGGTCGGATGGCCGATCGATTCGTGAATCGTAAGCCAGAGATGGTTCGGGTGGAGCACGAGATCGTAGCGGCCGACATCCACCGGTCTGGCCGAGAGCTTGGCGGCGGCGTCCTCGCCGATTCTGCCGGCGTTGCCGACGAGATCGGAAGCCAGGACGTACTCCCAGCCCCGGCCCATTGGCGCGGCATCGAAGGAGCGCCGCTGGAAATCGGAATGATCGTCGGCGACAGCGGTCGCCGTGAGCGTTGGGTAGCTGCGGATAAATGTCTGGGCAATCACTGAGCCATCAGTGTTGGCGAAGTTCCGGTCGTCTTTCACCAGGAAAAGCCCACTGGAGACGAACTTCACCTTGTTGACCTTCATGGCCTCCGCATTCGCCCGAAGCAGCAGGTCTGCCTTTTCCTCGATTGAGATCGTCCACGGATCGACCTGGAAAGCGCTCTGCCAGCTCACGTCCTTATAGGAAGGCGAAGGCAGCAGCTCGACCGGGCGATCCCGGGCAATCCGGTTTGCCTTTGCGATGCCCGCCGCTTCCCGCGCCGCATTCGCGACGCCCACCTTGGTGAGCGTCTGCGTCGCCGCAAACCCCCAGGTGCCGTCGACGAGGGCGCGGACACCGCACCCCATCGTCTCAGTATCCACGACATTCTGAATCTGGTGTTCGCGGGTAAAGACGAAGTTCCGTTTTTGCCGGCCGATGCGCACATCTGCATAGGTGGCGCCCGCGAGCTTTGCCGCGTTGAGCGCCTCCATCAGCAGCTCGCGGGTCGCTGGATCCATCGCTGGCGCAGATGGAGCCGGAGGTGGCGCGGCGAACGCCTGTCTCAATGCGCCATCCGACGCTAAAGCGGCCGCGGTGACGCCGGCAAGCTTCAGGAACTCTCTACGATCGGTCATGGTACGTCCCGGGGTGAAAGACTGGACTGCAGGTACCTGACTGTGGGGACATGAAACGAGGCTCGGAAAGACAAAGCGAGTGCCAGCGCCTTCAATTTAGACGGGTGTGGCCGACTGTGCGTTTCACGATCAAGCAGATGGATGTTTGCGACATCGGGTCTGTAGCGCAACCCGGGTGCCTATTCGAGGCTTCTGAGGAGTGGCCCCGAGCGGGCCCGGGCCACCAGTGATTCCATTCGCCGAACCTCGGCCACCAGGACCCTTCCTCCAAACGAAGTAAGCCGACAGGACCGGCGGCGCGGGTGTTCATCGGCGTTCTCATCGGTTTCGATGAGGCCGAGTGTTCGCATTTCCGCCAGCGTCCGGTACAGCGTGCCTGGTCCCAGCACCCAGCGACCGGCCGGCTTCTCCCGCAGCTGCTTCATGATTCCGTAGCCGTGCATCGGCTCCTCATGGAGAAGCAGCAGGATCTCGAGTATGACCGGCCGGAGGGGGACCAGTCTCTCCGGCTCACTCATTCCGAAGTGCCTCCATCGGGTCGGTGTGCGTCGCGCGTCGCACGGGGAGGGCGCAGGCAGCCAGTGCCGTAAGGCCAAGAAGAGTGGCGATTGCCCCAAAGGTGAGAGGATCTGCCGGGCTCACGCCGAAGAGCATGGCGCGAAGCAGCCGAGTCGCTGCGAGAGAAAGGGCGAACCCGGTCAGCAATCCTATCACCGTCAGCTTGAGACCCTCGCCGAACACCAGCTTCCGCACGTCCCGTGGCGCAGCCCCGAGCGCCATCCGAATTCCAATTTCCTTTCTCCGCCGGCTGACGGCATACGAAAGGAGCCCGTACAGACCCACAGCGGCCAGCAGCAGCCCAACGCCGCCGAGCAGGCCGGCCACCACCGCAGCAATACGGTTCGGCAGCAGCGAGATTCCGATGATGGACAGGAGAGAAGCGTTGTGGAGGAGAGGCAGCGCGGGATCGGCCTCGTGGATGACCTGGCGCATGAGGTCGGACGCCGGAGCTCCACCCGCTGTCTTCGCGACCAGGTACACCGAGGAGGAGGGATTCTGAGCGAACGGCAGGTAAATCGTGGGCTCCGGGTCGCCACCGAGTGACCGCGATTTGCTGTCTGCCACGATTCCGACAACCTCGCGCGGTTTTTCGAACGTCATGCTTCCATAGCTGACCCGTTTCCCGAGAACATTCTCACCGGGCCAGAGCCGCCGGGCCAGCGCCTGGTTCACGATGACAACATCGGAAGCACCCTGCCGGTCCTGCTCGGTAAAGTCTCGACCCTGCTGCATCGGTATCCGCATCATCCCGAAATACCCTGGTGTCACACTGGCGACGTCCGTCTCAAAGAGACCGACGTTCATCCTGGCCTCGCGACCTTCTACCACCACCAATGAGCTCTGGTTGTTCCCCCCCAGTGGCAGCACATCGATGGCCGCCACCTGCATGATGCCTGCCCGGGAGGCGAGGCTCTTTTCGGTCTGGGAAACAAAGGCGATCTCCTGGTCTTCGCTGTAGTTGTGTACCCTGAGATCCACGGCGGCGATGTGAATACCAGCCGGCGAAAACCCGAGATCCATCGCGCCTGCCTGGCTGAGCGCACGAAGGAACAATCCGCCCACCACCAGCAGGAGCACTGAACCGGCAACCTGAACCACGACGAACGAAGACCGCAGGCGGGAACGACGGAAGCGGCCACCCAGGTGTTCGTCCCGCACGGCTCGAGCAAGATCCGGCCTGGTCGATTGCAGCGCCGGAAGCAGCCCGAAAAGGATGCCCGTTGCAAGCGTGACGGCCAGCGCGATCGAGAGCACAACCAGGTCGGGATGAAAGTCGAGCTTGATGGGTATGCCCACTGGCGGCGTGAATCGCGCGAGCGCACGCGTGGTGAAGAACGCCAGGCCAATACCTCCCAAACCGCCGAGCCCGAAGAGCAGCACGCTTTCGGTGAGCAGCTGACGGATGATGCGGGAACGGTCTGCTCCAAGGGCCAGGCGCAGCGCGATTTCGCGGCTTCGCGCAAGCGAGCGTGAAAGCAGGAGTCCGCCAACGTTGACGCTGGCAATGAACAGCACGATGGCGGAAATCACGAGTAGGAGCCCGAGAAATCCTGCCACCGGCAATAATGCCTCCGCGGGGACCGGCGCATAGCGTCGAACGTCGATGCCACTGGAATCAGATCCGTACTTCTCGGCCGTGGCCATGGATGCCGCACTCAGGCTCTCGCTGACTCGCCGTGGCGAGACGCCCGACGATCGCCGCCCGATCAGCTCGAGCCAGCTGGAGCGGATCTCATTCAGGTTCGCTCGCTCGCCCATGAGTGACGACATCCCCATGGGCAACCAGGCGCCGAAGTCCATTCCAACCGTGTGCCCCTGAAAGCCCCTCTCCGCAACACCAACCACCGTAACCGGATTGCGATTGATGGTGACGCTCTTGCCGATGATTCGGGGGTCACTGCCGAAACGCTCCGCCCAGGTTCGATAGCTCAGGACCACGACGGGCTCCGCTCCCGCCACCCCGCGATCATCCGCCGGAAGAAGCAGCCGCCCCATTGCGGGACGGGTCTCCAGCACCTGGAAGTAGTTCCCACTCACCAGCATGCTCAGGAGAATCTGCGGCTCCTGATCAGTGCTGAGACTCGCGGGAAACGTTCCATACGCGGCGAGACTCGAGAGACCCGAACGGGCATCTCGCAGATCGGTGTAGGAGATGTAGGAGAATGAATGGAAACTGGAGCCGCGCTGGTCGAGCCGGTGTGCGGTGACGAGTTCACCGGCATCCCGGACTCCGGCAGGAGCCCGGAGCAACAGGGAGTTGGCGACGCTGAAGATTGTGGTCGTGGCGCCAATGCCGATAGCGACGGTCAGGGTGGCGACCAGGGTGAAAGCCGGTGCCCGGCGGAGGGTTCGCAGCGCGTAGCGCATGTCCTGAAATATTGTTTCCATGCGGCTGGCTCGAGTGAGATGGGATCGAGGACGACGACGAAAAATTCGCGTTGATGCTGTGGCCCACTCCGGTAGCGCCGACAGAAGGAGATCGAGGATTGTGGTAAGCCAGAAGTGCAGCCTCTTGCCCCCCGCCTCAGTCCAGGCTTCTCGAAATGTATGGATTAGTTCATCTCTGGCTGCGCGGCGGAACGCTGGCGGGTAGACCCACAGCATCCGACGGTATCGGCGCTCGGCTCTATCACCAGGGGAGAGTATATCCATAAGTGGATATAGTAACGGGAGAAGTCTTTAGATGTTTCAGGTTGGAATCAGAATGCGATCAGTTCGGCTGGTTGACCTGCCTGCGCCAAACAGTATCTTCAAATAAGCCGAATAAACACCGAAAATGAAATCCAAATCCATACTCTTCATTGATCCCCCCGCTTTTTGTACGACGGTGGAGAGCATGGTGGCTCCGGCCCTGCGAACTCGACCCATTGTCATAGCCCCTCCCGGTGCTGATCGCGCCACCATCCTGGCCCTGTCGTTGGAAGCGCGGGAAGCTGGAGTTACCCAGGGCATGCTTCTGCCCAAGGCGCGGAAGCTCTGTCCCGATCTCATCATCCTCCCCCCCAACCCCCGCCTCTACGCTCGAGCCTCACGAGCATTGCACGATGTGCTTCGGCGGTATGCTCCCCTCATCGAGCCGCGCGGATACGGTCATGCCTTCCTTGATGTGAGCGGGACAGAAGGACTCTTTGGCTCCCCCATTGATCTGGCCGAGCGGATTCGGCGGGAGACGCGGGAGCAGGTTCGGTTACCGCTTTCAGTCGCCGTGGCAACGAACAAACTGGTGAGTGAAACGGCAATACGAGCCGATCGCTGGTCTGGAGTTGCGGCAGAGGGGAGGCAGATTTCTCCGCTGCTCCAGGTTGAATCGGGGCACGAAGCGATTTTCCTGGCACCGTTGCGCGTGGCAGTGATGCCCGAAATCCCGGATCGTGTTCGGGAACAGCTGGATGATTACCAACTCGATTTTATCGGGGAAATTGCGGCCATCACCGGGCAGCAGGCATACGGAGTGTTTGGAAGACCCGGCCTCGAGCTGGTCGCCCGGTCACGCGGCATCGATCCCCGTCCGGTTCTGCCTCCAGCACTCAAGGCCGAGTTCACCATCTCTCATATCCTCGCCAGTGACACCAACGACCTTGGCACACTCCATACACTGCTCCGCCGAATGAGTGAGCGGCTCGGCAAGCGGCTTCGCGCTCGTCATCTCGCCGCTCGTCGCCTGATTGTTGACTTGGCGTATTCTGACTATAAGCCGGGGAAAAGGAGCATCGCCCTGGCCCCTGCCCTGCTGGATATCGAGCTCTGGAATGCCGCGCGGCGCGTCTTTACACTCGCCAATACCCGCCCAGTCTCGATTCGCTCCGTGACAGTGACCGTAGACCGCCTGGTCGAAGCCAATGCCCAGCTGGATCTCTTCTGGTCCGATCTGTTTGCCAAAGAAGCATGTCTGGGGAATAAACCAGGCTCACGCACGCCTGTCATTCCTCCCATGCATACAGAAGCCGGCAGTCTCCAGTCCGCGATCGATCGCATCACAAAGCGATGGGGCAACCGGTTACTGACGAGAGGACAGTAGTGCAAGTGCTGAGTGCTGAGTGCTGGGTGCTGGGTGCTGAGTGCTGAGTGCTGAGTGCTGAGTGCTGGGTGCTGGGTGCTGGGTGCTGAACCGCGAAGTTTTGTATCGTTCCCGTACACTGTTTACCCGCGACTAATCCCAATTCAGAATAATCTTCCCAAAGGCCTCGTCGCGCTCCATCAATTCATGAGCTCGGCCAAGTTCCGACATCGGAAAAGCAGCGCCGACGACTGGACGGAGTGATTTCTCGCTGAATGCGGGAAGAACCTTCGCCGCGAACTCCTGGACGAGTTCCACTCGCTCCTCGTGACTGCGCGTGCGCATGACCGTCCCCACAACCGTCAGTCGCTTTCGCAGGACAGGGGATAAATCTGCCGTCGTCGCCGAGCCGGTCAGAAATCCGAGAAGGATGAGCCTGCCGAGCGGGGCGAGGATAGCGAGGTTATCGGCGAAGGCGGAGCCACCAAGCACATCGAGGATGACATTGACGGGATCATTGACCTGCTCGCGGAATGGAGTATTGGCTGTATTGATTGCCACATCGAGCCCATAAGCCAGCGTCCGATCGAGCTTGCTCTGCGTGCGCGACGTTCCCAGAACGCACGATGCGCCGAGCCATCGAGCCACCTGCGTCGCAGCCGTGCCGATGCCGCTGCCGACGGCATGGATCAGCACACGATCTCCACGCGTAATGTGAGCGCGCGTGCTCAGCGCATCAAATGCAGTGAGAAATGCTTCCGGAATTGCCGCGGCATCGGTGAAGCCCATGCCTGCGGGAATCGCGATCGCTTCAGCTTCGTGCACCACGACCATCTCCGCGTGTGCCCCACCGCCAACCAGCCCCATGACGCCATCTCCCACTTTCCATTGGCTCGAGCCGGGGCCGAGTACATCAACCACCCCGGCGTATTCCATTCCAGGAATATTCGCTGGCCACCCAGCTGGTGCCGGATAATTTCCCCGGCGCTGCAGCAGGTCGGCGCGATTGAGCCCGGTAGCGTGCACCCGCACTCGTATGTGCTCAGCACCTGGTACTGGCGTGGGGACATCGCGCATGTGGATGATGTCGACTCCACCGGCGCCTTCGTAAATCATCACCCGCATATGCCTGCCTTGATTGGGCCTTCACCACGGAGCCACGGACAAGTACGGAGGCTCGCACGGAGCACTGGAACTGCGACACGACTTTACCGCAAAGGCGCAAAGCTCGCAAAGGAACGCAAAGGATTCATGCAGGGCTGGAGCAGCCAACAATTACAATATTGTGTTGGTTGACTTTCTGGCGGTAAGCCAAATACATGAAACGTATTCAATGCTTTTGTAGCACGTCACGGAACGCATGAGACATGAACTCTTTGCGTTGCTTTGCGGGCTTTGCGCCAATGCAGTCGTTATTCCGTGCAAGCCGCCTGTCCGTGGCTCCATGACGACAAAATTGAATCAGCATTCTTACTCTCCCAGCCAATCCTTCCGGAATGCCAGCTGCTCGGCGGTGGGCTGACGATTGGCTTCTTCAAAGAGAACGATCTCCAGGCGCGGGTCCTCGACCATGCCGACCGTTCTTGTCTTGGTCTCGCCGCGTTGCACGAACTCGATGGTTACGGAATCTCCGGGATGATGCGCGTCCGTCACCTGCTGCCAATCCTCATTTGTTCGAATGTCGTGTCCATCGACCGATACGATACGGTCGCGGCTGTCGAGCCCGGCGAGGTACAGTGGCGTGCCCATGAGTGTCGATCCATCAATGGTGGCACCGGTCGAATCGTAGGTGAGCTGGACCTGGCCGAGGTAGGCTTTGCCGGCGGCGCGGGGGCGGAGCAGCATGCCGGCGGCCTCGAGGAGGGGGCCGAAATCAGGAACGTCGCGTCCACGGACATAGTGCGCGAAGAAATCGCGGGCGAAGACCGAATCCCTGGTGAATGACGCCAGCCGGTTTTCCAGGTCATTCAGCGTGTATGGTATTCCTGGTTTGCCATGCTGTTCCCACATCATCCGCATGAAACCATCGAGCGTCTGGTGGAACCGGGTGCGCAGGGTGAGATCGAGCCCCATGCCGATCACCTGTCCCCAGGTATAGTAGGAGATGAAGGTATTGCCCCGGTTGGATGGATCGATTGCCGTTGCCGCATCGACGAATGGCGCCTGCATGCTCATTTCCACCGGGCTCGAGTACTGGCGGGCTGGAGAGCCAATCACTGCGGCGACCGCTCCACCCATCCGGTGCGCGAAGTCCGCCACCGACATGAGTCCAGCCCGGCGAATCATCCGGGGCCCGTAATAATTTGTGAAGCCCTCTCCGAACCAGAGCTCGCCTGACATGTTAGCACGCGTGAAATCGAAGGGCTCGATCGCCCGGGAACGAATGCGCTCCATGTTCCAGGAATGAAAGAACTCATGAGACACGGTCCCGAGGAGACCGGTGGCATTGCGGGCGAGTGAGCTGGTGCTGCTGACAATCGTCGAGTTGCGGTGCTCCATGCCATCACCGCTGGCCCAGGGCAGATAGTCGGCGATGAAGGTGTACGTGTGGTGATCGTAACCCGCCGTGCCCCCAAAAACCGCAACCTGCTGCGCCACCACCTTCTTTGCCATCTCGGCGAAGGAGTCGGCCTCAGCATCCGTTCCCGTGTGGTGGAGCGCCAGCCGCATCGTATCGGTGCGACCGTTCATCGTGATCGTCCAGCTCCGGAGCGTATAGTTACTCAGCTCGGTCGGGCTGTCCATGAAGTATTGAAGATTCGGAGCGGTAAACGTCCAGGGATCGGCGGTTGGCACGAGCTGGGTTGCCGCTTTCCAGTCCGGGTTCGCCGGGTGAAAAATCACTCGCAGCGGTCTCGTATCCATCCCCACCACCCACATGAAGGTCGCGGGCATGTTGAGATGCGCGTGCGTCGAATCAATCTGCGCGTACGTGCCATCGCCCCAGTCCGCATACAGCGTATAGGTGAGCGCGATCGTGCCATCGTGTCCCGTGACATCCCACTGGTAGGGATCCGGCCGCCTGATAACGAGCTTCCTTCCCCGGCCATCAACGGCACTCACACCGTAGACATTCTTGGCGAACTCATGCACCGCATAGCGGCCGGGCGAGGAGCGACTCATGCGAAAAGACACCTTGCCCGCAGGCAACGCGCGCAGCCGCACCGTGATCACCGCTTCGTGGTGCACCACCTGGGGGAAGGACACGTCGTAGCTGACTTGAGCAGAGAGTCTCCGGGGAGCCGGAATCAGCAACGCTGCCAGGATAAGCAATCGTAGTGAACGCATTGAATTCCATTGTGTAGAGGAAGGCGCCTGAGCCAAAGTAAACACACTGACCGGGGGGCCGGTTTCGTTTCTCTTGCGGGTTAGATACCCTCATAGTATGTTACCGAACAAATACCGAAGATTCCACGCCGAGGAAGTCACGCGATATCTCCTCGCGGAGGAAAAGAGTTGAAAAGCACGCGGGGAACAAACTCATAAAGCTGTTCAAAGGTCCTTCTGTAAAAACATACGTCCAATGAGAATGACACTTCTCCGCGTACACACAGTTCTCTCTGCGATCTCCGCGAGAAGCAGTGAAGAAGTTTAACGATCATCGAAGTTCATGTCTGAGCACCTTACATGTTTACCCACCTTCACGTTCACTCCTATTTCTCGTTCGGTATCGGCGCCTCCAGCCCCGAGGCGCTGGCTCACGCTGCTGCGAGCCGGGGATTCACGACGCTCGCCTGCACTGACACGAATGGAGTCTACGGGGCTATTGAATTCCAGAACGCCGTCGAAGCTCTGGGAATTCGGCCAATCCTGGGAGCGCATCTCGTCTCCAACGGCCAGGAGGTCGTGGCGCTCGCGATCGATGAGCGGGGTTGGGCGGCGCTCTGTCGAACGATTACGGCGATTCACTGGCGGGGGAACGCGAATGCGGAGAAACGAAAACTCAAGATCGATTTCTCGCTGGCCGGACAACTGGCCAATGATCGCGAAGGGCTCATTCTCCTCTCGGCAGACGTCCCGCTGCTGGAATACCTGGTGGAAAAGAGCGGCCCCGAAAATCTGTACGCCGAGCTGATCCCCGGAAAGCAGCGTCATGGGGTGCTCGCGTCGGCTCGAAAGCTGGGCATTCCTCCGGTCGCCACCAACGGTGTCGTCGTTGCCCATGCGGAAGACTGGGCTCGGCATCGCCTGCTTCGCGCGATCAGCCTCAACACAGCACTTTCCGCGGTTCCTCCTGATCGCCTGGCGCCGCGCGAATCCTGGCTTCGCCCTGCAGCGGACCTCGCCCGGCTCTTTCCCGACTGCCCCGAGGCCTTGACCAACGCCGCGATGATCGCGGAACGGTGCCGCTACACCATTCCGCGGGGGCGCGTCATTCCACCACGCCTGGCCGCTCATGAAGATGCCATGGGACAGTTGCGCACCCTTGCATACGAAGGAGCGACCCGCCGCTACGGCACCATTGCGCCGGTGACACGCGAGCGGCTCGAGCACGAGCTGGGCATCATCGCGATGAAGGGGTTCGCCGATTATTTCCTCGTCGTCCGCGACATCGTGCAGCACGGGCCCACGCATTGTGGCCGCGGCTCGGTTGCCAATTCGGTGGTGAGCTACTGCCTGGGTATTACCCACGTGGAGCCGCTCGGCGCCGGTCTTCTGTTCGAGCGGTTTCTCAATCCGGAGCGGAAAGATCCGCCCGACATCGACCTCGATTTTCCCTGGGATGAGCGGGATAAGGTCCTGGCCTATGTCTTCAGCCGATACCCGCGCTTTCGGGGGGCGATGGTCGCTAACCACAACTGCTTCCGGCTGCGCGGCGCCTTGAGAGAAGTGGCCAAGGTGCACGGCCGCCCGCCGGGGGAGATTCGGGAAGTCACTCGCCGAATTCCCTGGTACAGCGATGACGAGGGCCCGTTGTCCCAGCTGATGCATTCGCATCCGAATTTCAGGAGCCTGGAGCTTCCGGGAGTCTGGGCCGACCTGGCCCGGATGGCGGAGCCGCTGGTGGGGATCCCCCGGCATATGTCGTTGCATCCTGGCGGCGTCGTCATCGTGCCGACGGCGCTCACCGACTACGTCCCCATCGAGCCGGCGGTGAAGACGCTCGATGGGTTTCCCGACCTGACCGTCCCCGTCATCCAGTTCGAAAAAGACGGTGCGGAGGACGCAGGGCTGGTCAAGATCGACCTGCTGGGCAACCGATCACTCGCGGTTATTCGCGACGCGATCCAGGCCGTGCATCAGCACACGGGAAGGCTTATCGACTATACCTCGTCTGATGCTGGAGACGACCCCAGGACCCGCGAGCTATTCCGGACCGGCAACACTATGGGCGTGTTCTATACCGAGTCCCCCGCCTCACGCATGCTCTGCCAGAAGAGCCAGGCGGAGAGCTTCGAGCTGCTGGTCCTGAATACCAGCATCATTCGTCCCGCCTCCAACCGTTATATCCGGGTCTATCTCGACCGGCTGCACGGTGTTCCCTACGAGCCGCTCGACCCGGTGCTCCGGGAAACGCTGAGCGAGACCTTTGGCGTCATGGTATACCAGGAAGATGTGGTAAACGTGTGCGCCCGGTATGCGGGGATGCCGCTCGCGCTGGGCGATGGCCTTCGCAAGGCACTGTCCAAGAAACGGCCCCAGAAAGCGCTCGCTGCATACGCCGACGAATTCTTCCAGGGCGCCGCTGCCCGAGGTCGCGATCCGGCGACATCAGACAAAGTCTGGAGCATGATCATGTCGTTTGCGGGATACAGCTTCTGCAAGGGACACTCCTGCTCTTACATCCAGGTCGCGCAGCACTCGTGCTATCTCCGGGCCAACCATCCGGCGGAATTCTTCGCCGCGGTGCTTTCCAACGGCGGCGGATTTTACCATGCTTTCGCCTATATCGCGGAGGCGATGCGCAATGGTATCCGGATTCTCCCGCCGGATGTGAATGCAAGTGATTTTCGCTGCATCGGACGCGCCGACTGGATCCGGGTGGGCTTGCAGTTTATCAAGGGCCTCTCGGCGGATGGAGTTGAACGCATCCTCGGAGCGCGAGGATCACTGCCGAGCTCACCTGCTCCACAGGATTCTTTTCAGAGCATCGCTGATCTGCGAGCACGAGCGCGAGTCTCCCACGACGACTTACGAACGCTCATCAAGGCCGGCGCACTCGACAGCATTGCGGGAGCCGGGACGCGGCCCATGCTGCTATGGGAAGTTGATCAGGAGGCGGGAGGACGCCAGCGTGCTGACGGCCACGACGAGCTGCCCCTCGATAGTGCGCTGGTTGAATCTGCCAGTATATCAGCACCACTCGAGAATGAAAAAAATTCTTCTGGCCCGGCAGTTCATTCACTACCCC
>JBDTQP010000024.1:0-20227 GCA_039932125.1 Gemmatimonadota bacterium | reverse complement strand
TCTACCTTCGATCGACTCCCGCCCAGAGATTTGGTGTACTGACCGCATGATCACAAGCACTCTTCACATAGAGGAAGAGCTGCAGCTTGTAGGCATTCAGCCACTTCTGCGGTCCGTTGAGAATCGCCAGGGCTAATGGCAGCGTTCCGCCGCCGGGAAGCGGCGCGTCGAACGACTCGAGCGTCGATTCGCTGACTGACAGGAAGAAGGCAGCGATCTCGTCTTTCTGGCGTTCCATCGCTTTGGGAAATTCTCCGGGTGACATCGCCTTGGCCCTGTCGCTGTATTCCCCGAACAACTTCCAGTCGTTCTGCGACATGCATCGAATACCTGCCGCGCCGCAGATCGAGAGATACTGCAGCAGCTCGGTCGTGCTTCGCTGAGAGGGAGATGGCCGGTAGTCCCAGGCTTCCGGTGTGAGCTTGCCGAAGAGGTGAAGACTGATGTCGCAATCGCGAAGCATGCTGGCGGCGAGCTGGTCTTTGGTGATCATGGGTTGGGATCAGGGGGATTGAGGTGATGGAGTGCGGGTGAGACTCAAAGCACGACCTGCGGCAACGCCGATCAGTACTGCCCAGATGAGTGCGCTCCGCTCGAGGGCGTGAAGTCCGGGGAGAAAGCCGGTGAAGGCCGCGAGCAGGCCCAGTCGCATGGCGGCACGAACCCGAACCAGTGACAATGGGGCAGCGGCCGAGTCGTCCGTGGAATGGATGCGACGGGTTGCCATGACGACCGCCAGGTACATCGCGGCGATCACCACGAGCAGCCAGCGGACGTTTCCCGGAATGTAGGAGAACGATCCGCCGCGTGTCATGCTGAGCACAATGCCGAGCAGGACGGATGCTGCCGCAAAGATTCCCTGGCGACGGAGTGGGGGCGCAAGCAGCGCATCGAGCGCATACGCGATGGCCATGAGCCCGGCGATCGCGGGAGAATCTGCGGCAAAGGCGACAATGCCACCGAGGACGAAGACTGCCACGGAATCCAGCGCGGTGGGCGGGAGACCCACCGATCGATTCACCAGGCGACACAGCATCATGGTGACGAGAGGGAGCATGACGCTGGTATGCGGTACGGCGAGAGTGACGGCAACGGACAGAGCCATGGAGCCAAAGGCGGCATACTCGTCGTCGGGTGAAAGTTCCCGGGCGAGTGCCCACCCGATAAACGCGGCGCCGGCCGTGGAGACGGCCGCGCCGAGGATGTGGGGCAGCGACTCGTGGTTGGTGAGGGACAGGGCCACGCCGATCATTCCTGCTACCGGCAGCAGAAGAAGCACGGCGCGGTTGGTCGGGTAGCCGGGGTCGACCTTGCGTCCGATCGACGACCTGAAGGCGGTTTTCGTCACGTCATGCTATCAGTCCAATGAGACTTTCACAGCCACAGATCCCGGGGTCAGGACGATGCGTGTTGGTGCTGGCGTTCGGAGTACGTGGTTCCCATCCAGACCGCCAGGATGACGACACCGGCCACGACAAAAAATGTGCGGGCAGCGCCCGTCCAGATGAACCACGGTATCGTGACAAGTACCACGCCGACCACGAATTCGGTCACCGCATGAAGCCCGATGGGCACTGGACGGGGTCCAGAGTCGGGGAATTTGGTGGCAAGTGTAAGCGCCAGGTGAACACCGGCGAGCACATAGGCAAGGACGGCCGGTGCGCCCGTCAGGTGGAACAGGGTTGGCGCGGCCGCGAAGACCAGCACGGTGACGTAATCGAGAATCCGATGGACCTGCGGGCGGAAAAGCATGTGAACTCCCTCAAGAGTGGAAAATGTTGGCCTGGACCCCCTTCCACATAGTAATGTGACTTCCGTTCCGGCGATGCCCCGCAAGCTTCTTGTATCATTCCAGAAGACTTGACCCACTGACCCGCGATTACCACTTCAACACATTGATCCCTATGCCTCGCAAAGCACCCAAACCCGATTCCCCGCCAACGCCCGTCGTGCGCAAGGGGCAGGGTGACGTCAAACTCACCCGTGAAGAGTTTGGCCGGCGACTGGGAGAGCGGTTTTATGACCCTGCCTTCGATTCCCTGCGGAGTGACATCGAGCGGATCATCGACCAGGCGTGGGTCAACTACGATGAGTATCACAAGAGTCCGCGGACGCAGAAGGGGGGTAAGGGCTTCGCGGATCCCGAGTTCGAGCTTCCCATAGAGTGGCTGGAAACCCGCGCCGCCATTCATGCCGCCGAGCGTCGCCAAAGGGACCCAGCGTCACCTCGGCGGATCCTGCTCATCTGTGGTGCTGCCCGGAATGACCAGACCTGCCCTGGAGAGATGTCCAAGACTTTCCGCCTGGTCCAGCTTGCGCAGGAGATCATTCAGGACACCACCGGTTTCGAATGCGATCTCCTGGATCTGAGCCACCTGACCGCCGAGTATGGACGGCAGATCCTGCCCTGCAAGGCGTGCGTGTCTACGGCTATGCCGCTCTGTAACTGGCCGTGCTCGTGTTACCCCAATCACGCCATGGGCCAGGTCAACGACTGGATGAATGAATTGTATCCGCGATGGGTGGCCGCGCACGGCATCATGATTGTCACCCCGGTGTACTGGTACCAGGCGCCGAGTGTGCTCAAGCTCATGATCGATCGTCTCGTCTGTGCCGACGGCGGCAACCCCGACCCGACCAGTACCCATGGTAAGAAACCCGAGGAGGCGAAGGCGCTGGAACTGGCGGGGTGGGACTATCCCAAGCACCTGGCGGGACGCGCGTTCGCGGTGGTCGTACATGGCGATGCCGCTGGCACCGAGACGCTGCGCCGCTCGCTCACCGACTGGCTATTGGACATGGAACTGGTCAAGGCGGGAACCGCGGCAACACTCGATCGCTACATCGGATACTATGAGCCCTACGCGACGAGCCATGACGCGCTCGATCGTGATACGGCAGTCCAGGAAGAGGTTCGCAACGCCGCGCGAAGCCTGGTCAATACCATTGGATTGATGCGCGAAGGCCGCTTTCCGCAGCCGGACAGCGGCCTTACAGAGCCGCGCGCCAAGTGATCAACGATTCATCCAGTACGCGATCTTTACCGCCAGTACATTATCCGCGGGACCGGCGAAGAGACCATTCACGTCGGTGCTGAGCTGCAGGTCTCCCGTTGTGGCGGTGCTTCCGCCCTGGTGCTGCCACACGGCAAACAAAGTTGATCCCGGCCGGAATTCCCACCGCAGCACCACGTTCAACAGGAGTGATCTTAGCGTAAAATCAGGTCTTGGCGTTGTGAAAGAGGGCGCGGGACCTGACCCATCGGCATCCAGTGTGATGTCACCTGACGCGTTCTCCTGGGCTGACCCGAGGTCCTTCCCATATTCTCCGAAGCTGTACCCGCCGGGACGAAGCAGGACCTTGTAGCGCTCGAACCGGTTTGCCGCGATGAGCTGCTGCGCATATGTCTGCAGAGTAAGCTTTCGCGTGAGGATCCAGTCGAGACGGGTTTCCAATCCCACGGAGCGCTGGCGCAAGTGGGCGAAGACGGTGCGGGTACCGAAGGTCTCCGTCGCGGTCGCATCGTCATAACGCCCGACAAACTGGGCCTGCTCGCGATCCAGCGTGATCGTGGGACTCAGATGAAACTGTACGTTGGACCTCGCCTGGATCACGAGGCTGTTGCTCCAGGTGATGCTGGTCGATCCCTCCTCGCCATGGTTGACGATGGCCTGCGACTGCAGTGAGAGCCGTCCGCGGGCGGGAGAAGTGACACTGTAGTAGAAATGATGGATGGCCGGCCGACGCACGACGGGCCCGCCTCGGGTAAGCCGATCATCATACACCGAAGCGAAGTAGTCATACTCGACCCCAGTCGCCCAGCGATTCCTGAGCTCACCCTGGAAATAGAAGTTGAATCGATTCCTTACAATCTGCCCATCGTAGTTCCACTGATGGTCGGTGAAGGGCCAGATTATATAGTTCTGAAAAAAACGCCCTGGTTTGAAATGTCGATAGTGCAGATCAAGACTAACATTTCGCCGGCCGGCATCGAGCAGCAGGCCGGCGTCGTTGGTTTCATATCCGGGCGAGACATCCTGGAAGACGACACTTCCCACCCAGTTTCCTGCGAGCCTGGTCAATGCAATTTCACCGTCATACCCGGTGAGGAAGGTGCGGGTTGAATCCTCCTGATCGTGCCTGCTGTCGGGACGTTGAAAATACCGGGCGCTGGCCCGCTGAACCCGACCGATGGCCGCAGAGGTACCGCCAACCCGGCTCGCGGCGAGGTACCCGTCGAGTCCCCAGGTGCGGTTCGCCCAGCTGTGGGAGACATCAAGGCCTCCGACATACGCGGAACTGGTCAGGACGTCGCGAATGCCAGAGACATTCTCCCGGTTCACCGAGGTAAACAAGCCTCCAATGGAGGTTTCTCCATTTCGCAGATCGCGGGAGACTCGGCCGACGAAATAATTCGTGAGTGGCTCCACCTGCGTACGGCCCACCTGCCCGGCCGACGACAGCGTCTGCGCATACTCAGCACTAGTCACCGCATCGAGCAGTCCGGTTGTCCACCCGCCGCGACTTCGGCCAATGAGCTTGGCGGCGCCAATGATATCGGTTCGTTCGGGACTGTCCGCGAAGGCAATACCCGAACCCCGAAACGGACTCACCTGCGGTGAGCGCCCAATGCGGCGGGAATAGAAAACCGTGGGTTGCCCGGCCTGCTCGTAGGCTCGAAGCCGGCCATACTCAAAACGATCGGCCGATTCTACGAAGAATGGGCGCTTCTCCGGAAAGCGGGTTTCAAAGGCGCTCAGGTTGACGACGGCCGGGTCCACTTCGACCTGGCCGAAATCCGGATAGAGACTCGCGTTGAGGCTCAGATCGCTGGTCAACCGGGCGTGTACGTCCGCGCCAGCCCGGGGGGCATACTCCCCGGATGGATCCTGCAGAATGGAACCTGCCTCGGGGTCATGCACGTAGGAGGCGGACACCGAGACGTAGGGGAGGATCTCGACCTGGTGCGACGACGCCAGCCCGGCCATGTCGACGAGCTCGCCGTAATAGCCCGGCGTCATTCGGCTTCCCGGCAGCTCACGTTTCGGAGTGAATGTCGAGTAGGAGCGCTCCAGCCGTCGCAGGAGGAAGCGTTCGAGCTGGATACCCCATGCATCCGTGCCAGCATTGAAACGAAGCTGGGAAAGCGGGATTCGGATTTCGGCCGTCCAGCCGAGTGAATCGATGGAAGTCGAGGCGTCCCAGATGGGATCCCAGGATGCATCCTGCTCGCCGGAAGGAGAAACCGCGGCGTCTCCCATCGTGCCGTCGGGCCCGACCTGGAAACGAAAGCCGTGCAGCCGATCGAAGAGCGGATCGAGCTCGATCGCGAATGCGTCCGCAGCCGTCTCATCATCCCGGCGGCCCAGCCGATGATTGAGCGAACCGATGTGCCGATCCATCAAGCGGGCGCCGACATAGAGCGCGTCCGATCCAAGGAGGATCCTGACCTCAGTCGCCTCGGTCGATGGCTGGCCTTCGTCGGGATCGACCTGGAAAAATTCTCGAATTGGCGTTGCGTCGTTCCACGCCGGTTCGTCGAGATGGCCGTCCAGGTGAATCGACGCACTCACCCTCGTCGCATGGATGCGGAGCCCAGGTGCTGAGTCTCCGGCCACGTTAGATGTAGCGACGGGCCGTGGCGACAGCGGCGTCAGAAGGAGCGCCAGCATCAGCGTATGCATCAGCGCCGACGAACGGTCGCGCAGTTTGGAACCAGGACGATGGGCCGCGGGGCAGGTATCATGAGTCGCCTGGAGGTTAAGGGTGAAGAAGGAGGAGAGCCCGGCGCGGTTCTTTGATCCCACGTTACCATCGACCGCGCGACCAGTGGGTAAGCCCTCTGTGTACGTCAGGCGGTGGAATGTTACGAGACTGTGAAGGCAGGCGGGAACGCGCTGTGCCAGGCAGATTCGGTCGCTACCTTGCTGGCGGGAGGAGCACATGAAGGGGTCATCCGCACGCGCAACTGGAGGACAACCACGGCGAAGGCTGTTCGCGCTGGCACTCCTGCTGATTCTAAGCCTGAGCCTTGGCGCGGCGCTGGCATTCCAGGCAATTCAGACGTCGCGGCGTCATCGGGAAACGGCAGAGCGCGCCCTCGAAGATTATGCGGGGTTTGCCGCGTTCATCCTCGCCTCACAGACCTATCGACAGCTTGGTGGAGCAGTGGTGCAGAGTCTCGGATCGTGGCAGCCGGGAGTGGGCCCTGGTGCCGTACCGCCGGGGACGACATGCGAGGGCGGTACGACCTACTTTGAGCAGACCTCGGGCAGCCACACCCTCCATCTGATCGGTGCATCTCTGCCGGAGACAGTGACGGGCGCGTTAACCGATACGCTTCACAACGCGATGAATCTGCTCGAGGAGGTCGGCTGGCGATTCCGGTACATCCGGATACACACCGGTCCTCCAGATGGATTTTTTCTCACGTCCTTCAAAGAACCAAATGGCGAGTACGGCGTGCGCGGATTCAGCGCCTGCCTGGCCGGCGCGGAGTCGCCGTTCCGCGCGATCATGCTGAGCGAGCATGCGCTCCCACCCGCGATAGCCGGAAGCACACCGGCGGATTCCATGTTCTCCGTCGCGGTGACAGCCGGAGGTGATCGCCAGCTCTTTCATTCCCCGGTATCCTACGCGTCGCCGTTTGAAGGCTCCGCTCGGCTGGGCACCGAGTTTGGTGATCTCACGCTGGCGGTGCAGCTCCGTGCCGACATAGCGAACCGACTGGTGATCGGCGGAATCCCTTCATCTCCAACCCCGCTGGCCGCCGGGCTCCTCGGCCTCAGCACATTGCTTGTCGTCACAGCACTGCTCCAGCTCAAGCGGGAGTATGAGCTGATCACCATCCGTTCCGATTTTGTCTCCAATGTTTCACACGAGCTCCGGACACCCCTCTCTCAGATCCTCATCTTCACCGAGCTGCTCAAACTGGGGCGGCTTCGCACGAAGGCGGAACGCGATCGTTCGCTCGACATCATCGACCAGGAGACGCGCCGGCTGATCCGGCTGGTGGAAAATGTCCTCCAGTTCTCCCGCAGCAGTGCCGAGCGGCGGCCCATGCAATGCCAGGACCTGGGGCTGCCGCTGGTAGTGAATGAAACGCTGGACGCTTTCCGGCCGCTGGCGGCAGCGCGTGGCGCAACGCTGCGATCGGTCGTCCCCGCCGCGTCCTCGGTGAAAGCCGATCGAAGTGCCTTGCGTCAGATCATGCTCAACCTGCTCGACAATGCCGTGAAATACGGCCCCAAGGGACAAACGGTGAACATTGAAGTGCTGCCGATCAATGGACGCACTCGCATCGTGGTGGATGACCAGGGGCCGGGCATTCCCCTGGAGGATCGCGAGCGTATCTGGCAGGGGTATTACCGGCTTCAGCGGGAGACGAACTCGGCGGTTGCCGGATCCGGGATCGGGCTTGCCGTGGTGCGCTCACTGGCGACCGGCATGGGCGGGACGACCTGGGTGGAGGACGCTGAGGCCGGCGGAGCCCGGTTCATCGTCGAGCTGGAAACAGGAAATGGAGAAGGGCTATGAATCGCGTTCTCCTGGTCGAAGACAACGTGGATCTCGCGTTTGGCCTTCGCACCTCTCTGGAGGTCGAAGGCTATGAAGTGCTGCATGCGGAAACCGGTACCCGGGGAATTGCGCTCGCGCGAGATAATGCACCTGACCTTATCGTGCTCGACCTGATGCTGCCGGAGATGAGCGGGTATGAAGTATTGCGACGCATTCGCCAGGCCGGATCACCGGTGCCCGTGCTCATCTTGACCGCGAAGGGTGAAGAGGCTGACAAGGTGCAGGGCTTTCGACTGGGCGGAGACGACTACGTGGTGAAACCGGTCGGTGTCCTCGAGTTCCTGGCGCGGGTCGAGGCGCTGCTTCGCCGATCGAAGCCACGGGGTGGCCCGACGACTTACCGGCTGGGAGACATCGAAGTCGACAGCGATCGCCGGACCGTGGCGGTGAGCGGTGTTGAGATCGAGCTCAGTCCCCTCGAGTTCGATCTCCTGCATACCCTGGCCCAGCGTCGCGGCAACCTGGTGACCCGGGCCGAGCTGCTGAGGGAAGTATGGGGCTATCGATCGGACATAGAGTCACGCACGGTAGATACCCATATCGCGAAGCTTCGGGCAAAGATCGATCGTGGAGAACGCAGCTGCATCGTGACGGTGAGGAAGAAGGGCTACCGATTGCGTAATTAGTGGATAGTGGATAGTGGATAGTGGATAGTGGATAGTGGATAGTGGATGGTGGATAGTGGCTTGTGATTTAATTCATAGCACCTCACACCTCACACCTCACACATCCACACCTCACACCTCACACCTCACACCTCCATACCTCAAGACAAAGCCAGCCCTGCAACAATAAGCCACAGCGGAATCGGATACGCCGCGATGCGTTCCATCCCTCCGATACCAAGTCCCATATAGAATCCCTGCACCAACAAGATGGTCCCGGCGAGACCGGTGAGCCCGGAGATCATCGAATAGATCGCCAGGCCGGGACGCCGGTGGGCGCGCGCGAGTGCGACGCCGAGCAGGGCGATGCCGAGGTTGCCGCCGACAAAGTTGAGGCCGGCGCCGGTGGTGTGGGCAGAGATGCTGGTGTTCTCGGGATACAAACCCACCAGCAGAACGCCAATCCCAGATATCGCCAGGAGAAGAAGTGCTGTCCGTGGCAGAGCACTGGAGCCGAAATACCTTCGATTGAGAACGGTGCCGATCATGATGGTCAGGCCGAGTACGATGAACGAGGTGTTCATCCAGGCATGCCACGGCGAGCAGACGTAGTTGCTCGAGCCCGCCGGGTAACCACCGCACGCGGTGTTGCCCAGATCGCTGATGAAGTTGGCAGAGAGTGAGAAGGGAGTTGTCCAGCCCCGCGCGACGACGATCTGCATGATGAAGAACTGCACCGCGAAGATCCAGACGTAGAGACCTGATCGGCCGGGTGATGGTACGGCTTCCACCTCGTTCTCACTCACTCGCGTGCGGCCAGGCGGAGTGCCGCCTCGAGCACTTCGTCGCGCCCCGCGCGAATACCCGCGACGGTCGGGTGAACCTCAACGTCTGGCTGGAGCCCGACGCGTTGGACCTGCCTGCCATCCGGAAAGCGGATCGACTGCCCGGTAAAACCGACGGTGATTCCGCCGGGGAGAACTGTCGTCGTGATCTCACCGTCGGTACCGCCGGTCGCGCTGCCGACGAAGGTGGCCCCGCTCACCGCCTTCAGGTAGAGTCCGGTATGCTCCGCCTGGCTCATGCTGCGCTCGTCCATGAGCATGAAGACCCGGCCACGATAGTGGGCAGCAACGGTATCGGGATCGACGGTTTGCATCACAGTCTCTACCGCCGGCCCAGGCGAGCGGTGCCCCAGCATTGGGGTCCCGATGAGTGCGACGACCCGGCTGCTGTCCGTGAGCCGGGGAGCAATGGCCCAGATCGTTCCCATGGGATAGCCACGCATGTCGAAGATGATTGCCCTGGTAGCGGCCAGCTGGTTGAACATCGAGTCTATCATGTCGAACCGCAGGCGGTCCATATCCACGTAGCCAACATTCCCGGGCAGGACACTGATCACTTCTCCTCGACGCTCGCGATGATAGAGGGTATTGAAATCCTCGTGTCTCCGCTCGAGCGTCGCTGATTTGGGCTGGCCCGATCGATCGCGCAAGCCCAGTGCGATGCTCGATCCCTCCGGACCGCTGGTGAATGCCAGCGTGGCCTTATCGAGCTGGTTCTGCCGGTTGGAGGCCGAGATGTAGCCGGCGGTTTCTTCGAGCAGCTCCCAAGCCGGCTTGTCATCCAGCGTTACCACTTCGTCTCCCACCTCGATCCCGGCGCGCTCGGCGGCCAGGGTATCAAAGAGAAAGGTGACGATGAGGCGGTCCTCGATCTGGCGAATCCGTACGGGCGGATATCCGGAACTGATCAGATATTTCGAAGCGAGAGAACCCGCGAGATAGACATGCGAATCGGTGATCCTGGCCGCCATCCGGGCGACAACCTGGGCATACTCCTCGGCTGTGGTCGCCTGTTCGAATCGGGGAATGAACGCGGTGAGCACGCTGTCCCATGGCTGATCCATCAACGCCTTATACGGATGGAAGAAGTCGATGGTGGTCCAGAGCCGGAAGGCGGCGAGCAATCGAAGCTCCAGGGAAGGCGGGGATTGAT
This sequence comes from Gemmatimonadota bacterium, assembly GCA_039932125.1. Taxonomy (GTDB): domain Bacteria; phylum Gemmatimonadota; class Gemmatimonadetes; order Gemmatimonadales; family GWC2-71-9; genus DASYPP01. The sequence goes on along the minus strand of JBDTQP010000024.1, from coordinate 10,046 downwards.
CTGCGTACGATCGTTCCCTGGTGTACGCGGCGACAACCGGCAGCCGGCGCGATGCCGGCTGAGGCGCCCGAAATTGCGAGGCCAGGGCGATTGCCCGGGTGAGCGCAGGATCTCCCGTTCCGCTTGCCGCCTGTCGCACGACAAGATCCGGTGTCAGCTCCGCACTTCTGCCATTCTGAAAAATTGGTTCGCTCTGCCGGATATCTGCAATGACGCCACCCGGCAGCTGAATGGTGAAAAGGTCGCCGGCAGTTCGTTGATCCGGATCTCCTTCAAATACGACGAAAGCCTTGCCCGCGGCCTGCATGGCCGTTGTTGCGGTCAGCTCGCCGGAATACGGGTTCATCAGAATGACGACTGGAATGTTCCGGGCATTCCTGAGAGGTAGGAGTGGATTGCCGTTCTCGACCATCAGTCCAGTGCGGTATTGCCCCGATGAAAAGGCGGATGGGCTATCGTAGCCGTAGTAGACCCGGTGACGCTGACCGGGAGTGAGCAGGGTATCCCGCGTCAACATTCGTTCGAAATCGCTCAGCATACCGCTGAGCTGGAATCTGCCATACGGGTCGACGGGGCGGCGTGACCGGAGATCGAGGACGACGCCGCGAGCGGTGTGAAGCGCCTCGGCGGCCGCCGTCAGCTTCTGCTGGACGGAAGGATCAAAGAGAGAGTAGTAGTCGCCAACCGTGACCACGAGGACTCTGCCGGGCGTCACCCGGTAACTGAAGATCGTGTCGGCAGTGAGGTCGGGAGCCGAGGCACTCGCCACGTGAGCCCGGGTGAGTGGATCGTGAAGACGGCCCAGCATGACATTGAGTGCCGCGGCATATTCAGGAGACGTCCGGGCTGAACGAACACCTGGTATCGCCGCGATGAGAGCAGAATCCCAATCTATGTCGGTGCGGTAGGCGAGGACTGGATGGAAATACTTGGCAAATCCCCAGACGCGGGCGAGGCCGGCCAACCGCTCGATCGTGACCGGCGAATCCGCCGGTGGCTCGGCCTGCCCGGGAGCCGCTACAGGCAGCGCCATGCTGATCACGCTGCAGAGGGTGAACACGAGCTTCATGGTATCTCCGGGTCTGACCTGAACCAGCGCTGGAGGAGGCGGGCTTTCGTGCAGTACTGTAATGCATCACAGTGCTCGAATCACCCAGTTCGTTATTCCCAGGCTCCAGGTTTCGAAGGTGATTGGTAATCGTTGCTTTTCTGGCGGGTTTACATGCACGCGGACGGCAGGGCGAAGATCGGCAAACGGAAGTCAATCGGAACTGACCGCCAGGTACGGGTGCCAGCTGATGGATAAGCCCAGCTGGCATGATGGGGAAGGGACTGGTGCCGGCTACTCCTTAACGAGGCGTATCGACTCCCACCTGTAAGAGGCGACGCATGTCGATCTCGGGGAGAGGATTGTAGTCAGTGTCCACGCCAACGCCGGTGTTCGGGGCGCCGTTCACGACGCGGTAATAGTACCGGCTGGTGCCGGCGGTTTCGAATACTTCGCCGGTCACCGGGTCTTCCAGACGAACGGTCCCGCCCAGAATGTCCCGCATGTCGGCCTGGCGAGACTGGTCCGATGCCCACTGCGCCTTGATGGTCTCCCGCTGAAGGTTGCTGGACCAGGCGTAATATTCCTGGTATTGCGCCGACATCCTCTGCTGATGGTCGGCCTCGCCCGCCCGCCACTGAGGGTTCTCCCTCGACGTTCCCACAGCCTGGGCCAGTGCCATCGCCGTTTCGCTGACCCGCGGCGAAGGGGCCACGAAACCGTGAACGTTGTCTACGTACCAGGTGCCGCCCAGTCCGTTCACTTCCTGTCCGTAGGTCGTCAGTGCCAGCATTCCGGTTCGCCCATCCTGCAGCCGGAATTCAATTTCGGCCGCACTCATGCGCGGGACGCTGCCCTGAAATACCGGATTTCTCCGCAGACCTTCGAGGAGGTCGGGCCGTTCCCGTACTGCAGCGATCTGGACCTGTCCAAACCGGCGGCCGATCAGGGTCTGACCCATCGAGGCCGCATCCTGAAAGCGCAGCATGACCGGCCCGTTGGGACCTGTCGGGTACCCTTCACGATTCCCCAGTGAGATGGCCGTCTCGGTCGGAAAGACGAAGTAGGCTGGCACATTCTGATCGCCACCGTAGATGAAGGCGGCTCCGTCGGGAGCGTTGATCTGCCAGACCGCGTGGGCGCCGCTTCCTGTTCTCATGAGGCCGCCCTGCGGTTGCCAGTCTTGTGGGATCTCGAACGAAAAGGCCTGTTCGTAAGGATCGATCCATCGCACAAACTGCAATCGGGCCGCGGGTCGAGGAGTTGCCGCGCGAGAAGAATTCGGCGGGACAAAGCGGAAACTCTCGAGGATCTGAGTGAGCACGGGAAGCTGAGCGTTGAAATCGCGGGCGCGCGCTGCACCGACAAAGATTGTGGCGATGTCTCCCCGCCGAACCGCCACGAGGCTGGCGAGCTTATCCTCGCCGTTCTGGTGAAAGGTCAGGGTCGCGCTCGCGACATCGGGAGCGATGGTCGTCGCGCGGGTTACCCGAACATCGCGCATGGATCGCTCGGTCCCGGGAAATGAAGCCGTCACCCAGCGGGCCAGATCTCCCCGTGCCACCCGCGCCCTGATCAATGCTGCCGCGCTGCCATCGGCGCTGGTGATCGATATGTCGCTGAGAGATGGGGCGGTGACCGCCCACTCATCGGGCCGCTGCAGTGTGAACCCCAGGGTATCTCGGTGCTCGACGAAGCCGGGTATCACTGGCTCTGCCGGCCCGGAGGAGAGCGTCTGCGGGTCGACTCCGCGTCGCTTCTGCACGTACGCCACCGTCCCGATACCGAGAAGGACCAGCAGGATATTGCGCGGCCGGAGATAGCGATTGCGAGTAACATTCATTTTCACTCCGTCGGACCGGTAATCGGGCTGCTTGCGCGAGCGGCGCGGAAATTCAGGTTGTAGGAGGGAAGAAATCCGCTGTAGCTGCCATCGGAACGCAGGTTCTGGGTAGGAGCGTTGAGCCCCCGCGTCGTCATGGCCGGCAGGTAGAGATAGTCGGGCAGCGTCAGATCCCCGCCACCGTTGTTGGTCCACACTCCCGGGATGGGCACATCGGGCGCCAGCACTTCCAGCGCGACCAGGTCATTGGCGACGATGGTCGGATCGGCGGGCGCGGGGACGTGATCTTCGGTCATCTGGAAGTTGAGATCGACCGTCGTGATCGCGTTGGCCTGCGGGGTGAAGATGGGACCGTATTGCTGGACGGAGCAGCAGGCCTGCCCAGTGGCGCTCTGGTAGAGAATCCGGGCTTTGACGAAGCGCATCGGGCCGGTCACCGGGCCAATCCGGATGTTCGCCGAGACGACGGTTCCTGGCGATGAAACACCGCTGCCGTTAAAAAAGGAGATCAGCAGACAGGACGGGGCGCCCTGTGAGGTGAATGGCTGGGGGAACGTGGCGTTGATCTGCACCGGAAAGCCATCCGCACAGGTGACATTGCTCGTCGGCGCGAAATCGAGATTGTTTCCCACCTGGACCACCTGCCCGTTTCCCCCATTGCCCCCATCTCCTCCGCCACACGAGACAAGTGCCAGGCAACTGGCCACGGCCAGCAATCTATTGATACGCAACATGGTCAGCTCCGGCACAAAGGTGGATACAGGAGGCCTCACTCATCACGCGCAAAGCAGGGCGAAAATGGCTCATCCCCGCCTTTCGCCTCCCCGTGAGCCTTCGCCGCCGGATCCTGCGCGTGGGTGAGTGGGGGCGCTACAGGTTGACTCCTGAGCGATGGCGGGGCAAAATGGTGGTTCCCCGACCGATGCTTCCGTGGAACCAACCTCCTCTGACGTCACCCGGCTGCTGATCGAGCTTTCGAGCGGTCACGCCGGCGCCATGGACCAGCTGATCCCGCTCGTCTATGACGAGCTCCGGTCGCTTGCTGCCAGCCAGCTGCGGCGGGAGCGCGGGGAGCACACGCTCGGGCCTACGGCACTGGTCCATGAAGCCTTTCTCCGCCTGGTGGATCAGCGGAGCGTATCCTGGCAGGGGAAATCCCATTTCTTCGGCATCGCCGCCCAGGCTATGCGCCGTATCCTGGTCGACCATGCCCGTCGGCGGAGTGCCGGCAAACGCGAGCAGCACCGGCAGGTGACCCTGGAAACAGACGCGCCGCTTGCCAGCGATGCCGCAGATGCCGAAGTGCTCGGCGTGGACGAGGCCCTCGCCCGCCTGGCGGTAATCGATCCAAGGCAAGCCCAGCTGGTGGAGTTGCGCTACTTCGCGGGCTTTTCTATCGAGGAAACCGCCGAGCTGCTGGAGGTTTCCCCGGCAACGGTGAAGCGCGATTGGGCCTTCGCCAGAGCGTGGCTGCAGAAGGAGCTGGGTTGATTCCCGGAAACGGCTTTACCGCAAAGGCGCAGAGTACGCCAAGACACGCAAAGAAATCGTCGCAGTCTCTGGTTCCTATCGGCGATGTCACACTTTATCAACCAATATTGTTTTAATAAAACAATACAACAAATAAGTAAGAACCAAGCGAAGGAACAGGTTACACTGGTGTTTTTCAAGTCACTTTGACCCTTTGCGTTGCTTTGCGAGCTTCGCGCCTTTGCGGTAAAGGCAGTTGCAGTTCATCAAGGGTATTCCGTGCCATCGCCAAGCCCGGCATGGGGAAACTCACCACGGAGTCACGGTGAACACGGAGGATGCACGGAGAAAAGCTTTACCGCAAAGGCGCAAAGTCCGCAAAGATACGCAAAGAGATCGTCGCAGTCTTTTGAACTCCTATCGACGATGTCACACTCTATCAACCAATAGTCTTTTTTACACAAAAACATAAAGAAGAGTAAAAACAACTCAGAAACTGTTTGCTTGTTCCACTTGTCTAGTGTTTTCAAGGTCACTTTGATCCTCGGCGTGTCATCGCGAGCTTTGTGCCTCTGCGCTAAAGGCAGTTGCAGTTAACAAACTTTGCTTGTCTCCGTGCCAACCTCCGTGTCCTCCGTGACTCCGTGGTGAATGCGGGACCCGAACCAGTCACCAACGCTCACCATGCCTCTCGACGCTGTTCAGTGGGAGTTTGTGAAAACCACCTTTGCCGATCTCGTCGAGCTCGAGGGCCGCGAGCGAGAGCGGCTGCTGGCACACCTGGCGTCTACTGATGCACTCGTGCACGCTGAGCTGATGGAGCTGCTCGCGGCATCGGAGAGCGTTGGCGAACGATTTGAACAGGGTGCCGCAACGGTGCGCAACCTGGAGACACCAGGCTTGAGCGGGCAGACGATCGGCCATTGGCAGATTGTCCGGGAGATCGGACATGGCGGGATGGGGACGGTGTACGAAGCGCATCGGGTGGATGATCAGTACACCAAGCGGGTGGCGATAAAGACCATTGCCGCCGGTCGCGACTCCGAGGGGCTGCTTCGCCGGTTTCGGCATGAACGGCAGATCCTGGCGCGGCTCGAGCATATGAATATTGCCACGCTGCTCGATGGCGGCGTCACACCGGAGGGGCATCCCTACTTCGTCATGGAGTATGTCGAAGGGATTCCGATCGACCAGTGGTGCCGGGCTCACCATTCGAGTCTGCGAGAACGAATTCAGATCTTTCGCCAGGTGACCGCCGCGGTGCAGTACGCCCATGAGCAGCTGGTTATCCACCGGGATCTCAAGCCGCGGAATATCCTGGTCACCCCCGATGGCACGGTCAAACTTCTCGATTTCGGCATCGCCAAGCTGCTCGACCCGACCAACTCTGAAAGTGCTGAGCTGACGCAAACCGGTGCGCTTCCGATGACCGCCGTCTATGCGAGCCCGGAGCAGCGGCTGGGCCAGCCGGTGGCGACCGCGACCGATGTCTACTCGCTGGGTGTCGTGTTGTACGAGGTGCTCGCAGGGGCGCGCCCGTTTGGCGACACGGCGCCGGACATCGCCACGCTCGAGCGAATGCCGATACCGCCGAGTCGCGCGGTCAGGCAGGCACCTGAGGGAACCGGTGAAACACGACGCTTTGGACGCCAGCTCTCTGGTGAAGTTGACAGCATCGTGCTCAAGGCGCTCCGGCCCGAGCCGGACAAACGCTATCGGTCCGCCCAGCTACTTGGAGATGATCTGGGTCGATACCTCGACGGCCGGCCCGTCTCGGCCCGGTCCGAAGCGCTGAGTTATCGCGTCGCCAAGTTTATCCGGCGAAACCAGGCTGCCGTACTCGCGGGTAGCCTGGCGATAGTCGCGCTCGTGGGGGGGACCATTGTAAGCCTGCGGCAGGCGAGCCTGGCGCGACTCGAACGAGATCATGCCCTCCGTGAGGCACAGCGCACCAGCCAGGTCACCGCTTTTTTCCAGCATGTGCTCGCATCGGCCAAACCTCAGCGGGAAGGTCGCGCCGTCACCATCGTCGAGGCGATCGATTCGTCGATTCAGCGCATCGACTCCTCGTTTTCCGGCGATCCCGACCTGCGAGCGGCTATCAAGCTCACCCTCGGCTCCACGCTCAATGACATGTTCCTCTATGAACGAGCGCAGCCTCTACTGGAAGATGCGTATCGCATCCGCCGCTCGATCGATCGGGATGCGCCTTCAAAGGACCAGGCCGATGCCCTGTACGATCTAGCGAACATCGAAGCACAGATCGGCGATGCCGCCAAAGCCGAATCGCTCTATCGTGTCTCATTGGACATGCTGGGGCACCTTCCCAATCCGGATTCAGCGGACCTATATGAAGGATTCAGCAACGTTGCAGAAGCGCAGTTGAACCAGGGAAAGTTCGCCCAGGCCGCGGCGTTGTATGACACAGTGGCCCTGGCGCTGGATCGGCTGAAGCCGGCTGACATCGAGCTGCGCGGTATCACCCGGGCTAATCGAGGGACCGCGCTGGCCCAGCTGGGTCATTCCGCGGAGGCGGAGCCGGTGCTCCGTGAGGCGGTGCGTCTCTTCGAACAGGCTCGCGGACCCGATGATCCGCGTGTCGGGTCGGCACTTCAGCCGTTGGCCGGCACCTTGATTCTTAACGGGAAGTTTGCCGAGGCTGAGTCCGTGGCCCGTCGCGCACTGGAAATCGACCGGCGTGAGCTGGGCGCCACCAATCCCGCGACTCTGTCGGTCATGCGAATGCTGACTTCCGCCATGGTCGAAATGCGGCGGTGCAGGGAAGCGCAGCCGATGATCGACTGGATGATTGGGCTTCGCGGACACGAGCTGGTAGAGAGTGACCCGACCCTTGGAGTCGTTCTCCTTCAGCGTGGCCGATGCGAGTTGGCGCAGAATCAGCTGCGCCTGGCGGAGTCGACGTTTCGTGACGCCTTACGAGTACGCATCGCGAGCTTTGGCCCGACGCATTGGGCTGTCGCCCAGGCGCAGAGTGCGCTGGGCGAGGTACTGGACAGGCTCAAAATGGATAGGGAGGCGGAACAGATGCTGCGCGATGGCTATGAAGGAATGCTGCGCGAGTTGGGGCCGGACCAGGCGCGGACCCGCGAGGCGCGTGATCGTCTTAAGAGCTTCTACAACGCGAGAGGCATTGTTTCGGAGTTGTAGGCGCCTTCTTCAATACTGAATGGTGGTGTCAGGCCATCCTGCATTAAGTCTTGCTGCCCCGCTGCCCCGCTGCCCCGCTACGTCCCCCACATTCCACCTGATTCACATCGTGTCGCTCTTTTTCATTCCCTTCGCAAAGGAGTAGAGACCAACGATAAGGAGCAGCGCTCCAAAGACCACGGCGGCCTTCTGCCCGCTCGCATAGGCGCTATCACCGGCCACGGTGTTCCGGTTGAGAAAATATCGAAGCAGGATGGCACCACCCCAGAGAATCCCGATGGCTCCGATGATCTTGTTGCGCATGATATCCTCCGCGAAAGGAACACCGCCAGAATTTCAGAGGCTCCGTCGGGTGCCTCCACCATACGGACATGCCGGCTGAAGCGGGCATTCAAGACAGCGCGGGGTCGCCCGGCGGCAAATGGTCTTGCCGTGACGCTGAAGCAGCAATGAAGCCGTGCGTCGCGCGGGAATGGTACGAGCCAGGTCGCGTTCCGCCTCTTGCTGGACCAGGCCGTAGGTCTTCGGATAACTGGGGAACTCCTTCCCATAGCCGAGCCGCAGCAGAACCCGCAGAGCATTGGAATCGAGGGCGAGGACGGGGTACGCACCGGCCAGGAGGAGAATGCGCTCCGCTCCAGGCAGGCCAATTTTCGGAAACTTCATGAGTTCGCGACTGGCTTGGGGCAGAGTGAGACGCAGGACCTTGCCGAGATCCCCATTCCAATGGTCAGACACCCGTGCCGCGACCTCTCTGAGCCGTTCCGCGCGCTCGGCGAACGCAATCCCCCCACCTGCGCGAGTGACCTTCCGAAGCACGGCCGTCGATGCGCTGAGGATCTGGTCTGGTCTGGTTCCGACGTCTCTTTCCAGCATGCGGTACGCGGCCAGCTGGGTCACGTCATCCGCCAGGTAGGAAACCTGTTCCAGAAGAAGGAGATGATAGGGATCAGACGCCGGGGGCAGGCTCGGCGCTCCGTATACGTCGCGGAGCCGCCGGATCAGGCGTGTCAGTTCAGAGGATACAGCTCTCGTACGAGACCCGCTGGAGGACAAGTCGTTTTTCTCCGAGTCGGGTGCGTGCGTGGTCGTGCTGAGTTGAAGACGAGATGCGGTGTCTTCCCCCTTAGCGGTGCTCCCATCTGAGCTCAACGCTGTCCTCGGTGCCGAGCCCTTTTCTCAGCACCTCGAGCAGATGATCGGTGGCCTGGCCATCTTCTGTAAGCAGGTCGATCGTGTCCGCGGTAAAGAAGTAGTCCTTATCGTCCAGAGACTCCTCTTCCAGCACTTCTTTCAGATATTCGAGCTCTGCTTCGGTGATGGTGCCGATGAGAGCGTCAGATTCTGCGTCGAAGATGTCAATCATATGTGTGAGCAGGTATGAGGTGTGAGGTTCGATAGCCGAGTGGAAACCGATCCTAAGCAGGTGAGCCCTAATCCGCAAATCCGATTCCCGCCCCAAGTGTCCTCACACCTCACACCCCACACTTCACACCCCATATCTCGCCAATGCCGCACTAATCTCTCTTTTTAAGCAGTGTTGCCCAGTTTCCGGCAAAGTCGGAAGGGATATACACTTCGGCTCTGTATTCACGGAAATGGGGAGCCCAGATGTGGAGGACGAATTCGCCGAGGCTGATGCTGGGAAAATGATAGAACCCATGCTCGTCGGTCTTCGTGGAGTAGGCGACGGTGGTATCGGGTGCCGGATGACGGAGCTCGACCGTGGCTTTGGGTTGCTGGTCGACATAGGCCACGCCTTCAAACATGACCCATCCGTTGAGAGTTGCCCTGCCCGACTGGGCCTGGAGAACGCCGGGAGTCGCCAAGCCAATGATGATGGCGCACGCGCCGAGGGAGCCTGCCAGTCTCGGGGCGTTCATGGGGAGGGCGCGGGTAATGGGGATGCCTCCCGGTGCTGCGAAATCGCCCAGGCGAGCAGCACCGCGCCGATGGTGACACCGATGTCCGCGACGTTGAAGACCCAGAATCTCCATGATCCAAAGCCGACGTCGATAAAATCGACGACGCCACGCGGTGAACGGATGCGATCGAGGAGGTTGCCCGCGGCCCCGCCGACGACCAGGGCCAACCCGGCAATTCTGACGCGCTGGTCGGATGGGGTCCCGCGATAGAGTCTCACCATGACTGCCAATGCGACAACCGCGAACAGGGACAGGAGCACCCGCGCCTCCGGACCGGTCCAGAGACTCATGGCGCTGCCCTGGTTATAGGCGAGGGTGAGCCGGACAACATCGCCCACGACCGGGTGGGGAATGTTGGCCGGTGCCAGCTCGATCTCCGCGACGCGCTTGGTAGCGCAGTCGGTCAGCAGGATAGCGGCTGCCAGCGCCCAGAACCATCGGGCACGGATTGAAGAGAGAAAGTCAGGCTTCACCAATGCTCAGGCCTTCACGTGAAAGTGCACGCCAGTTATGAGGAATCGATTTCTACCGCCGCATAATCTCCCGTGCGACGCAGCGCGGTCAGTGCAGGAGGCCCGTCAAGAATACGAGC
>JBDTQP010000023.1:0-20362 GCA_039932125.1 Gemmatimonadota bacterium | reverse complement strand
GGCAGATGGCGAACTTCGTCGAGTCTGATCCATCCATTCCCGATCTCACTGCCCGGCTGCGCTATCGGACGTGGAACTTTCCCGCGGTGTTCGGATCGGTATACCCGCTGGTTCCCGATCAGGCCGCCAATGGCGTTTATAGCAAAACCGGCACGCTGAGAGCAGGATCAGGACATCATGTTCTGGTCAGCCAGTCGGCTAACAGTGCTCCGGTCGATCTCCAGCTCAAGGGAAACGGCACCTTCGGCAGTCTCGTTCCTCGGCTCGCCATCCTGCGAACCGAGTGAGGACATCGCGAGGCGCGATCTGATCACCGGCAGAATCGCACTCACCTCCTTCGCCCTTCTGGCCGGCGTGGCCGGGCGCGGGTATGCCCAGGCTCCTGAGCCTCCTCTTGTGCTGAGCCTTCCGGCATCAGTTCGCCAGGCGGCGATGGCGGGTGCGGGCGCGGCCCTGATCGGTGATGCGGGCTCCGTTTTCAGTAACCCAGCCGGGCTGGCGACGATCAAGGTCCTGAGCATCGAAGGTTCTTTCCAGTACTATCCCGACCAGACATTGCAGGGTTCGGCGTCGGCGGCGCTCAGAGTCGGACCGTTCAACCTGGGCGGCGGCGGGAGCTACATCGTCTTCAACGACTCGGCGCAGGTCACCTCGAACCTTATGTGGGTCGGGTCGGGAGTGTATCGCTTTGGATTAATTGCCCTCGGCGCTTCGGGGAAGTACGTCTCCAGCCAGGATACGACGGGACGGATCAGCCGGGCGGTTACCACCGATCTGGGTTTGGCTCTGGCGGTATTCGATATCATGGCACTCGGGTTCAGCGTGCAGAACATTGGGGAGAACCGGATATCTGGAGATCCGCTGCTGTTGCCCACGCGGTATCGCCTCGGGTTCATGATGAATTTCACCGATCCCCAGACTACGGCCCGGTTTCTCGGCACGATCGAAACGATCTGGACCCAGGACCGGGAGCGTCGAACGATTTTTGGTTTTGAGGTGGGCGCGATTGTTCGCGGGATCGGGCTGGTGGCGCGAATCGGTCACGGGGGGCAGCCAACAGACAGTAACCAGGCCAAAACGACGTTCGGCGGCGGCATTCTCCTGGGGCGGCTCGGTCTCGATTACGCGTATCAGCGAAGAAGTGGTCTGGGAGGAGAAGTGCATCGGGTGGGAATTCGTTGGACGCCGTAGACAACGCTGCCGTAACAACGGTACAGAGTGCAGGGGACAGGGTGCAGGAACAACGGTGCAGAGTGCAGGGGGCAGGGTGCAGCGTGTGAGATCGAGGCCGGTTAGGGCTCGCATACCGTACCGTTCACCGTATTGGTGCTGGGTGCAGGAACAACGGTGCAGAGTACAGAGTGCAGAGTACAGAGCGCAGAGTATAGTTGCAGCGTGAGATCGAGGCCGGGTTGGTTCGTGCCCGCTCACCTCTTACCGCTCACCGCTCACCGCTTACCGTTTACAGTTCACCGTCTTGTGAGAATTCCGCGTTGTCGAAAAAGCAGAAGTCGCTTGCCCGGAGATTGCTTCGTATGTTCGCGATACTTGTTGGCCTGATCCTTTTCGGATACACGACCGCGTACGTGGCGAGTGAAGATGTACGCTACCTGACGCGTGCCGGCATTGAAGAGACCCGGATTCTGCAGGGGCGCCGCTCCATTGCGGACATGGTCGCTGATCGGATGACGACTCCCGAGGTGAAGGCCTCGCTCTCGCTCGTGCTCCAGGCCCGCGACTTTGCCGCCGCCCTGGGACTCGAAGCAAAGGAGACCTACACTACCTATTCTGACGTGGGACGGGACACGTTGTTGCTGGTGCTCTCCGCTTCCCCCAAAAATTGTCTTTGCGCCTACCTCTGGAAGTACCCGATCGTGGGCAGGATCCCCTACAAGGGGTTTTTCGATCCCAGGCAGGCACAAAAGGCGGCGGACAAACTGGAGCGGCAGGGCTATGACGTCTACCTCCGTCCCTCGGGGGCATTTTCCACGCTGGGATGGTTCAACGATCCCCTGCTTTCGACAGCGATCAGCCGGGACTCCATGGAGCTGGTCGCGACCGTCCTGCATGAGATCGCCCACAACACGTTATATGTGAAGAGCGCCACCCCGTTCAACGAGGGCTTCGCGCAGATGGTTGGGTATTATGGCGCCGAAGCCTTTTTCCGTCTTCGCGGAGACACCGCGACGGCGGATCGAGCCGCGAATCGGTGGCATGATGAGGTCGTGCTGAGTGGTTATTATGCGGAGCTGGGTCGGCAACTGGATTCGGCATATGCCGGGACAAAGGACACTGCCGTCGTAGAGGTCAGTCGCAAGGCCGTTGCGGCATGGGCACGGTCGCAGCTCGAAGGTCCCATCGGCGCTCAGCTCAAGACCTATCGAATCGGTCGGCTCACCGAACGTCCGATCAATAACGCACAGATCATTGCCGCGCGGATTTACCGGACTCGGCTCGAGCTCTTCGAGTCGTGGTATCAGCAGCACCAGGAACGAGTCGACTCGGCCGTCGCCGCTCTCGGCCAACTGGTGAATGGAGTGCCCGGCGACAGCGTGTACACTGTGCTGGCACGCTCGACGAACGATAGCGCGGCGACCGCCCACTGAATTGGACCTCATATGATGAACAAGGCCCTCCGAAACGGAGGGCCTTGAACTTTTTGATTCACTCAAGTCAGCGCGATGGCCGAATCGTCACATTCCCCGATCCTGTCTCCACATCCATCCGGCCCTGTCCATCGCCGATGCGTCCGATGATATGCTGTTTGCCCTGGCGCGTGATCTGAATGGCCACCTCGGTCTCCACGTCGCCACTCGATGTCTCCAGGTCAATGGCGCTCCCAAAATTCGAGGGGACCATCACCGTCACGTCGCCTGACCCGGTGTCGATGGTAAAGTCGTCGGTATCGCCGCTCAACGTAACGTCGACATCGCCGCTTCCCGTGTCGAAACTCAGAACCGGCGAGCTGACATCACTCATGTCGATATTTCCCGAGCCAGTATCCACCGAGAGATGGCCCGACGTGAAGCCATGGCCGGAAATATTCCCGGAACCCGTGTCGATGCTGATGGTGGTACCGCTTGCGCCGGAAACCTTGACATCGCCCGAACCGGTATCAATTGAAAGGTCGCCATCAACGGTGGTGACGGTCACGTTGCCTGAACCGGTATCGATATTGAGCGATCCCCGCATCCGGTCGGCGGTGATATCGGCAGACGCGGCATCCAGGCTTATCTGTCCGTTGACATTCGAGGCATTGAGCGACCCGACGCCGATGTTGACCGAGACTCGCTTACCCTCCGGAACCATGACCCGGAGATTGGCGTGAGCCTCCATGCCTTCACCCGACGAACGCACCTGGATCCGGCGGCTGCCCCGATCCGAGTCGTTTCCCCCGAAGGTGCCGTCCTCCCGGACGGTGAATTCCGCCCGCCCGGCCCAGTTCGCCTGCCGATAGATGATCCGGTCTTCAGGAAAGATGATACGAAGGGCCTCCACATTTCGAACCGGGCTGGTTTCCACCCTGAGCTTGCCCGCGTCCTGGCCGACCCGAGTCACCTCGACCACGACATCGGCGCCGGTACCGGGGACCACGCTGATTTCACCGGCCAGGTCGTATACGGCGATCCGCTCGCCACCTACGGTGAATCGTTCGGTATTCTGGGCGGACAGGCGAGTTGGGGCGAGCACCAGCAGTGTTCCAGCAGTCATGAAAAGCGATTTCAACGTCGACATGATATCTCCGGGTGGGTGGAACCGACGGAGCTTGGATAGTCACGAGCCAGAAAGGGTTGCTGGCTCGCCGAACGTTGACGGCGAGGCGCCGCATTTTTTGGGGGACTCGATCGAGTCTCCAGGCTGGGTTCGACAACGCCCCGGGCGAAACAACGAAGGTGGCTCCTACCGGAGTCTCCGGCCGGCGACCCTCGCCTCGGGGTGGGTCAGGGCTGCGAGAGCGTCCTCAATCCTTATCTCACCACTAACGCCGGGAATCCGGCCAATCACGTCCGTGGAGGACTCGTCTCCATCCTGCTCCAGCACGAACGTCAACCCGCTCTGAGTTCCCTGCACAGCCTGCTGGCCGGTGATCCATCGAGCGTCGCCCGCCAGGGCTCGCCGCGCGACCACGAGTGGTACCATGCCAAAGGACGGCAGGAGCGCCTCTTCGATTGGGAGGCCGAGCGCGTGTGCGAGGGCAGTCCACCCCGGCCAGTCATCGCACGGCGCCAGAACGGTAAACTGCCACTTCTCGGTTGAGGCGATTTTGAGGAATCCATCCAGGATATCGGAGTCGCTCGGCGGGGCTGAACCACCTTCTCCGGTCAGGACGACCGACCCATGCTCCGCGAACATGCGCTGGCCGGCCGAAAGCTCGCCCGGGCGCTTTCCGAAATGGGCATAGCGTCGTGTCAGCCCGATCTGCGCTTCCGCTTCCACCCGCTGCTCGCCAAACTCAGCCGCTTCCGCCGCCGCGGCGAAGGCAACCTCTGCCGCCAGAAACTGCCCCGCGGTCCGGAGAATCTTCCCACGAAGGTGGAGGGTTCCGCTCCGAGGGTCGAGCGCAAAGGCGCGATCCAGGGCCAGCAGTGCGGCACTCAGCTCTCCAAGGCGGTAGGCGGCATAACCCATCTCGTGCCATACCATGCCGAAGTCGGGGTCCAGCTCGGCGGATGCCTGGAGACAGGCAATCGCCTGGCGCAGGCGTCCCATTTCAACCAGGGCGGCGCCTTTCAGCGCTCCCGAAAAGGCATCGCCTTCGAAGAACTCTGCTGCCCGGTCTGCCAGCGCGAGCGCGTCATCGAAGCGCCCTTCGGCTCGGAGCAACTGGAAGTATTCGCCCCAGGCGGCCTTGAGCCGCGGCTCACTGGCGAGGACTTCGAGATAGGCTTCCGCAGCCTGCGCCCGATCCCCGTCGCGAAGCAGGTACCGGGGGCGAATCAAGGCGCGCTCCTGCGGCTCGCCCGCAAAGATTCTGAACTGCGCCGTGGTGAACATGGTGCCAATGTACCCGGGATTCCGGTGGCCGCTAGGGTCCGTCGAGGTGCCGGCCCCGGCTACATGTTCCTTGGTTGAAAATGGGGAGATGTTATCTTTTCCCGCTCTATTTGTTCGTCCTCGCCGCACCCTAACCGTTGAGCGTCGTCCATGGATTCTTCGATTATCGAACACGAGCAGGGTCGTTTTCTTCAGGAGCTCACTGAATTCCTGAGGATCCCTTCTATCAGTACTCTTCCAGACAGGAATGCAGATACCCGGCGTGCTGCGGAATGGGTGGCCGACCACCTGAGAAGTCTGGGATGCAAGGCAACGCTGATCGAAGGCAATGGGCACCCCGTCGTCTGGGGCGAAAGCCCGGTTGTCCTCGGAAAACCTACTCTCCTGATTTACGGGCACTACGATGTCCAGCCGCCCGATCCGCTCGAGCTCTGGGACACGCCGCCCTTTGAGCCCACCGTGCGCGATGGAAAGCTCTTTGCCCGCGGCGCCGCGGACGACAAGGGACAGGTCTATTGTCTTCTCAAGGCGTACGAAGCGGTGCGTGACGCCCAGGGAAATCCGCCCATCAACGTGCGTTTTCTGATCGAGGGGGAGGAGGAGTGCGGCGGCAAGGCGATCTTCGAGCTGCTCCAGAACGAGCCCGACCGGATGAAGGCGGACGCGATTCTGGTGTGCGACATGTCCTACTATGCGCCAGGGTGGCCGGCGGTCTACACCGGTCTTCGAGGAATGTGCTACTGCGAGATTTCGGTTCGCACCCTGAAGACCGACCTGCATTCGGGTACCTACGGCGGTGTCGCGCCGAACGCGCTCGAAACCCTGATCCGGATCCTGACAGGACTCAAGGACGACGACGGAAAAATCCAGATCAAGGGATTGTACAAATCTGTCGAGGAGCCGTCCAAAGCAGAGCTCAAATCGTGGAAGAAGCTCCCGTTCGACAAGGAGAGCTATCTCGAAAATGAAGTCACGGCACGGGCGCTTACCGGACTCAAGGGAGCCTCGGTGTTCGAGCGCACCTGGGCGCTGCCGACCCTGGAAATCCACGGTATCCGGGGCGGGTTCGTGGGAGAGGGAGCCAAGACCGTCATCCCGGCCGAAGCGACCGCGAAGGTAAGCCTTCGACTGGTGCCCGATCAGTCACTCGCGAAGGTGGAGAAACAGTTGCGCCGTGCGGTGGAAGCCCTGGCGCCAAGCTATGCGGACGTCGAGATCCGCATGCTGCACGGAAATGATCCCGTTCACATGGACCTCGATCACCCGGTGTTTGACGTACTCGACGAAGCGTTCGAATCGGTGGTGGGCCAGGCTCCTGTTCGGGCGCGCGCCGGGGGATCCATTCCGATTGTCACGGAACTGGCGAAGAGTGGAGCGCCAGTCCTGCTGAGTGGAATCGGTTTGCACGACGACCGGCTCCATGCACCGAACGAAAAACTCAACTTGCAGCAGTTATGGGACGGGATTCAGATTTTCGGAAGATTTTTCGAGCTGCTGGGTGAGCGGGAACTTGGTGAAAAGGGTAATCAGGACGAAGAAGAAGAAGGAGAAGAAGAGGAATAGAACGAAGCTCGCGGTCACCTCGCCAGGTGACCGATCCCCTATTCATCCGGCGGATCGAGGGCTGCCGGAGTCTCGCGATTCGCTGTGCCCGGGTTCACTGCATCGGCCCGGGCGTGAAGCTCTTCCACGCCGAGCAGCGCCCGCACTGATGCGATCAGCCCTGCCACGACATCCTCGGCCCAGTAAGGATCCGGCTTGTCAGCCCCCTCAACGCTATTGGATCGTGACTCGAGATAACGAATTGCCGTGTCCACCCACTGAGCCTGGGCAGCCGGTTTGGTGGCCCACGAGCCGGTCGATTTCAGCTCCATCTCCGTAAGCGCCGCCAGTTCCTGCTCCAGTCCGCCGGTCACCTCAGGTGAGGCGAGACGCTGGGCCACGCCGGCCAGCACGGCCTGACGTTCGGAATCGGCTGGTTCGGGGAGCGGGGCCAGGTAGTGACGCTGGTCGGCCACCATTTCGGCCAGCCGAATGCATACCGCCTTGACCGGAGGTGCGAGCTCCGCCGGCGCCTCTTTCGCCCAGCTTGCAGCCGCCCGCAGAATTACTGCGAGGCGCTCGTCAATCTGGGATTCCCGGGAACGCCGCTCCATCGATTCAGCCATATAATAGGAAAAACGCCAGATCGGGGCACAAAAACAAGGCGTAAACTGGACGAGCTTTGCGAGTGGGCTAACCTGTTGCGGAATATGGGGCAAGTCGATTCAAGCCAGGCCGTCCGAGGTGGGCCTCGGCGGATGTTTTCGGGGGCAGGGTGGTGTATGGCAGCAGGCTGTTGGCTACTGCTCGCGCGGAGGGTGGCGCGGGATGTTTATGACCGGGACGGTCGGAGCGAAAAAACGCGAAACACTCACCCACCCCCAGTTGGGGGATATAGTTCAAAGTCAGCTCGGTGTGGTAACCAGGAAAACGCGGGCTGGATCTAAAAAGAGCGATGACAATGCGGGAGAGATGTCAGGGGAGGTCAGGCACGCGTGAAGCAACCTTATCCTTGCACGCATGAGGCATTTAAAACGCGAAACACTCACCCACCCCCAGTTGGGGGATATAGCACAAAGTCAGTTCGATGTGGTAACCAGAAAAACGCGGGCAGCTCTGGATAAACGCTCGAGCGAAAGCGAGTATCTCCTCAGCGGCGCAAAATTCGCGACGCCCGTCCTCAGCTAGAAGTGATATCCTTTTTCCCACCCTGCACCAGCTTATTTGCACCCATCACTCTGCACTCTGCACTCTGCACTCTGCACCCATCACTCTGCACTCTGCACTCTGTACCCTATTTGCGCGGTCCCCTCCGCATCCGCACCGGGTCCGGTCGGCCAAAGCGCTCCTCCGCCCACGGATCCCCCCGCATGTGATAGCCGTTCTGTTCCCAGAACCCGGGATAATCCTCGTCCATGAATTCAAACCCCGTCACCCATTTCGCACTCTTCCACAAATAGAGGTGCGGAACAAGGAGGCGAACAGGTCCACCATGCTCCGGTGTCAGGGGTTCGCCGTTGTGGCTCAGCGCGAGAAGGTTGCCAGGCCGCATGAGATCAGCAAGCGGAAGATTGGTGCTGTAGTCCTGTTCCCCGTGGACCATCACGAATTGTGCATCGGGAAGTAACTCGGCGCGCTCAAAGATCGGTTCGAGCGGGATTCCCCGGAAGACATTGTCGAGTCTGCTCCATTGGGTGACGCAGTGGAGATCGCACGTCACCTCCCGCTGGGGAATAGTCAGAAGCTCATCCCAGGTGAGTGAGAATGAATTCCTGACTGCGCCAGACACCTGAAATCGCCATGTCTTGAGGTCTACCGTGGGAACAGTGCCGTAATGCAGGACCGGCCATTTCCGGGTCAGCACCTGGCCCGGTGGCTGCCGCGGCCGATCACTCGGGCGGGCGTCTACCATTGCGCTCATCCGATCTCTCCCGTCGGTTGCTCCGTCATCCGGAGATTGAGCGACTCGAGCGAGGTTTCCTCCGGGTCGCGATCAAAATGCTTGCCGAACGCCGCGACAACCGCCGAGCGAGTGCTCCACCAGAGATCATCGGCTCCTGCCATAGCCCCACGTTCCCGCGCGACAGAGGTCATCTCGACGTCGTCGATACCGCAGGGAATCATCAGCTCGAAATTGGTCATGTCGTTAATCACATTGAGCGCGAAACCATGGAAGGTGACCCACTGCTTCACATGGATGCCGATGCTGGCGATCTTCCTGCCTCGTGTCCAGACGCCAGTCAGTCCCGCGCGGCGGTCGGCAATCACCTCGAGATCCGCCAGCGCGGAAATCAATGCCGCTTCGACTTCGCGCAGATACCAGTGCAGATCCTGCCGATGTAGAGAGAGATCGAGAATCGGATAGCCCACCAGCTGCCCCGGTTCATGGTAGGTGACATCCCCTCCACGCTCGACTTCAAAAACATCGATCCCTCGCGCCTTGAGCTCGGCAGGTGGGAGAATAAGACTGCTCGGTCTCGTGCCCCGGCCCAGGGTTACTACCGGGTCATGCTCCACCAGCAGCAGGATGTCATTCGCGATCTCCTTCGCCACGCGTCGGCGGCAGAGATCGCGCTGCAGCTCGAGCACCTCACCGTAATTGCGACGGCCGAGGTCGATGACCTGGAGGGTTGCGCGGGTCACGGGAACGCTCTCCGTTCGCGCAGCACCTTGCGGCTCACCGCGAGCGCCAGTACCAGCGCTCCCGCGAGCAGGCCGACCAGTCCCCACACTCCGGCCAACTCATTGAGCGGCATACTGAGGAGGGAAACCAGGATGGCACCAAACGCACTCACCATGGCGAGCCCGCCCCGGCGGTATGCCGAATTCAGCGGCGCCAGAAGATTCCACGTGGCAAGCGCGGGCAGAATCAGTGTGGCAAAAGCACCAACCAGCAGCAGGTTCGCCGCAGGCTGATTGACATCCGGTGCACCATTCGCTGGAAGGCCACGAACCATCGAGCGATTGACGAGCAGGAAAATGGACATGATCGCCGTCCCCAGCAATACGCTCAGCGCCACGCTGGAAATCGCGAGTGGGATCGGGTCGTGCGGCTCTTCTGTCATAAGAGCGATACGGCGGGGCAGCAGGGCGGCGGGGCAGTCGTTGGTCCCCTCCGCTGTCTAACGGAGTCTTCATGGAGGGCGAGGCAAAAGCCGTATCCAACCGCCCCGCTGCCCCGCTGCCCTGCCGTACCACTGCTCATATATGAATGACGCGGCCCATCGAATCGAGGCAGGCTTCCGCGATGGCTTCCGACAGGGTCGGATGGGCGTGGATCGCCAAGTCGACTTCTTCGACCGTGTACTCGTTCTCCCTGGCGACAGTCAACTCGTGGATCATTTCGGAGGCGTGGCTGCCGACGATGTGCGCGCCAAGGATCTCGCCGTACTTCTTGTCGCGAATGATCTTGACGAATCCCTCGGTCTCGCCAGCCGTCCGGGCTCGACCGTTGGCCGAGAAGGGGAACCGCCCGACCTGAAAGTCCAGCTTCTTTTCCTTCGCCTGGTCTTCCGTCATGCCGATGCTGGCGACTTCCGGGTGACAATACGTCACACTTGGCACGTTGTCGTACTTGATCGCGTGGGGCTTTTGGCCGGCCAGCAGCTCGGCGACGAACACGCCCTCGCGACTTCCCTTGTGGGCCAGCATCGGTGGACCGGCGACATCACCGATACAATACACACCGGGAGCCGTGGTCTCGAGCGTGGCAAGATTCACTTTCACAAATCCGCGATCTGTCAGCTCAACACCGGCTTCCTTGAACCCCATATTCTCGGTGTTCACCGCGCGCCCCGCCGCCATCAGTACCTTCTCAACGGTAAACGTCTCGGTCTTGCCCCCTGTCTCTACTTCCAATGCAACGCTGTCGGCGGACACGGTCGCCTTCTTGACCTTGGCGCCGGCGCGGACCTCGATGCCTCGCTTCTTGAAGCTCTTGGCGAGCGTGTCGCTGGACTCCGCATCCTCGATCGGCAGGATGCGCGGAAGCGCCTCGATGAGTGTCACCTTGCTGCCAAAGGAGCTGAACACGTCGGCAAACTCGCAGCCGACCGCGCCAGCACCGACGATGGCCAATGTCGCGGGAGCCTTCTCCAGGAAGAGTGCTTCGTCAGAGCTGATCACGGTCTTGCCGTTGAGCTCAAGACCAATCGGCGGAATACCTTTCACCCGGGACCCGGTCGCGATGACCACGGCCTTCTTCGCCTCGTGCACGTCGGCGCCGACCTTCACCTTCCGTCCCTTCTCCAGCACGCCTGTCCCCCGGAGCACGGTGATCTTGTGCTTCTTCATCAGGAAGTCTACGCCCTTGGAGTTCTGCTCCGACACTTTCCGGGAGCGTTTCATGGCGACGCCATAATCGGTCTTCACTTCACCCGTCGTGACTCCAAATTCCGCGGCCTGATGCCGGACCATGTTGGCGATCAGCGCGCTTTGCAGCAGCGCCTTGGTTGGGATGCAGCCGATATTGACGCAAACGCCGCCGAGCTTGTCCTTTTCGACGACGGCGGTGCTCAATCCAAGTTGCGCGGCGCGGATGGCACACACATAACCGGCCGGTCCGCCCCCTATGACAATCACGTCAAATGTTGCCACTTATTCGTTCTCCACTTGAGGTATGTCTACTGTCAGCTAGCGCGTTACCACACCATCGCGAGTGGGTTCTCCAGCAAAGTCCGAAGCGTCTTGAGGAATTGTGCTCCGCTCGCTCCGTCGATCACCCGGTGATCGCACGACATCGTGATCCGCAGTCGCCGGCGGACCACCGGCTGGTTGTCCACCACGACCATTTTCTGAACGATTGCCCCTACGGCCAGGATCCCGGCCTCGGGCGGGTTGATGATGGCGGTGAACTCATCGATGCCGAACATGCCGAGGTTGGAGACCGAGAAGGTCGAGCCGGTATACTCCTCGGGCTTGAGCCGCCGCGCGCGTGCGCGTGCGGCATAATCCTTTGCGTCTGCTGAAATGGCGCGAAGGGACTTGAGATCAGCGTTCCGGATGACGGGGGTAATCAGTCCTTCTTCAACCGCCACCGCCATGCCAATATGCACCTCGTTCCAGACCCGGATGTGATCGTCCTGCCACCAGGCGTTGCAGTTGGGATGCTGCTTGAGGGCGGTCGCGGTGGCCTTGATGATGATGTCATTGAACGACACGTCGCCCTCTGGTCCCAGTGCCTTCAATGCCAGGCGCGCGTCCCACGCCCGCTCCATGTCGATCTCGGTCGTGAGATAGAACGTGGGTATTGGACCGATGGATTGCACCAGCCGCTTGGCAATCGTCTTCCGGATCTGGGAGAGGGGCACATCCTTGAAGGATTCGCCGGCGAATTGGGGGACTTGGGATCGTGCGGCCGCGGGTGGCGGCGTCGCGGGGATTTCGTCGATGTCTCGACGAATCACTCTGCCTTCCGGTCCAGAACCCGCGACGCTTGCCAGATCGACTCCGCGCTCAGCCGCAATCTTCCGGGCCAGCGGGGAGGCTTTGACCCGGCCGCCTTCTCCCATGGGTTGGGCAGGCTGTGCCGTGGGTCGCGCCGTCTGCGAGGGAGTCCGGGTCTCTGCGTGTTCCGGTTTCTCGGTGGGCTGGTCTAGCTCGGCAACCGGCTTCGCCTTCGCCGGCTCTACCGGGACGGCGGGAGTGGGAGCAGCCGTGGTTGGTGTGGGCGCCGGTGCAGGGGCGGGTGCTGCGGCCGCCCCGCCAGTAATCGCGCTAATATCCTCGCCGGCCTGACCGATGACCGCGACCAGGCTGGTTACCGGTACCGTCGTCCCCTCGGTGATGACCAGCTTGAGCAGAACTCCATCCGCCCGAGCGACCAGCTCCATGACAGCCTTGTCAGTCTCCACCTCGGCCAGAACATCGCCGGCGGAAACCTTCTCGCCCTCCTTCTTTTTCCATTCGACCAGGCGACCTTCCTCCATCGTAGGAGAAAGCGCTTCCATAACTACTTTGGTTGCCATGAAGCTTTCCATTCATGAATTGCTAAGACAGATACATCACTTTTTTCACCGCGGCGATGACTTTCGCCGGATCGGCCTTGGCCGCGCGCTCGAGCACCTTGTTATAAGGCATGGGAACGTCGGCGCCAGTTACCCGAAGAACGGGGGCATCGAGCTCGTCGAAGATTTCTTCCTGGATCATGTGCGACACCTGGGCGCCAACGCCGGCAAAAGGCCAGCCCTCTTCGACCACCACGCACCGGTGGGTCTTCGCGACGGATGACAGCACTGACTCCCGGTCGAGCGGCCGGATCGTGCGAAGGTCGATCACCTCAGCCGAGATATTTTCGGCGGCGAGCTGCTCGGCTGCCTTCATCGAAACGGCAACGGACTTGGAGTGGCAGACGAGAGTAACGTCGGTGCCTTCCTGCTTGACCAGTGCCACACCAAGGGGAACGATGTGTTCGCCATCGGGAACTTCGCCCTTCTGGTTGTACAACATCTCGCCTTCAATGAAGATCACCGGGTTGTCGTCGCGAATGGCGCTCTTGAGCAGGCCCTTCGCGTCTGCCGGTGTAGCCGGCATGACGACCTTGAGCCCGGGGATGTGCGCATAGTGGGCTTCGAGCGCCTGAGAATGCTGCGCCCCGAGCTGCAAGGCCGCGCCGCCCGGTCCGCGCACGACCATCGGTACGCCGACCTGACCGTTGGACATGTAGCGCATCTTGGCGGCGGAATTGATGATCTGATCCATCGCGAGCAGTGCGAAGTTGAGCGTCATCATCTCGATGACCGGACGCAGTCCCACCATGGCGGCGCCCACGCCGACACCGGTAAACCCAAGCTCAGTGATCGGCGTGTCCACCACGCGCATCGGGCCGAACTCATCGAGCAGGCCTCGGCTCACCTTGTAGGCGCCCTGGTAGACTCCCACTTCCTCGCCCATGAGGAAGACCCTGGGATCCCGCTGCATCTCTTCGCGCATGGCCTGGTTCAGCGCATCGCGATAGGTCATCACCGTCATTCAGTCTCCGTTCCCAAGTGACAGGCAGGCAGGCTACTGCTACTCTCCTTTTTCAACGGCACTACACTTGTCACTCGTTACGTGTCTTGTCAGTTGTCACTCAGCAGAGTAGACGTCAGCATACAAAGCCTCAGGTGCCGGGTCCGGCGATTCTTCCGCAAACCGATAGGCATCGTCAACTTCCGCAACGACTTCGGCATCGAGCGCCGTGATCGCGTCCTGGTTCATGATGTTTTCGTCAATCAAAAATTTTGACCAGAGCGCAATTGGATCGCGTTTGCGATGTTCCTCGACCTCCTCCTTCGTGCGATAGTGCCCGTGGATCGGATCGGACATCGAGTGACCCATGAACCGGTAGGTGCGAATTTCGAGCAGGGTAGGGTGCTTTTCCTGCCGCGCGCGGGTGACTGCACGATCCATCGCAGCCTTCACCGCGAGCACTTCCTGACCGTCTACGACTTCGTTGGCCATATCGTACGAGCAGGCACGCTCCGAGATGTCGTAGATGGCGCTGGCCCGTTCGAGCGCCGTGCCCATGCCATAGCGATTGTTTTCGCAGATATAAATCGCCGGAAGCTTCCAGAGTGCGGCCATGTTGAGCGCCTCGTGAAAGGCACCCTGGTTGACCGCTGCCTCCCCGAAGTAACAGACCGCTACCTGGTCGGTTTTGTTGTACTTGGCGGCGAAGGCCATTCCGGTCGTCAGTGGGATGTGGCCACCGACAATTCCATGGCCGCCTAGAAAACCGACTGACGCGTCAAAGAGGTGCATCGAGCCGCCCTTACCACCTGAGCAGCCAGTGGCCTTGCCGAACAGCTCGGCCATCACCACCCGCGGTGACAGTCCGCGGGCGAGCGCCTGCCCGTGTTCGCGGTAGGAGCAGGTGATGTAATCGTCTTTCCGAAGCGAGGCCATGCTGCCGACCGCGACAGCTTCCTGCCCGATGTAGAGGTGACAGAAGCCACCGATCTTGCCGAGGCTGTAGGCTTCACCGGCTTTCTCTTCGAAGCGCCGGATCAGGAGCATCTGCCGTAAGTAATGGCGATACTCGTCCGCCTTCG
This sequence comes from Gemmatimonadota bacterium, assembly GCA_039932125.1. GTDB lineage: Bacteria > Gemmatimonadota > Gemmatimonadetes > Gemmatimonadales > GWC2-71-9 > DASYPP01. Next base: position 5,795 of record JBDTQP010000023.1, on the reverse strand, counting down.
CCGGATCGCTGACAGCTGGTTGAGGCTTTGTGATTCCTGCCATTTACCGGTCCATTCCTGGTAGCAGACTCGACGCGTGCTCGTCTCCCACCGTTCCAGCAGCGGAGGACTTCGCGTGCGTCACCTGCTCCCACGCGTGGTATGATGATCGAGTAAGCGGACTCGCCTGGACGTGACGGAATCCCATCTGCAGGCCGATTTTCTCGAGTTCGGCGAATTCAGCCGGGGTGTAGTAGCGTACAATGGGCAGGTGGCCGTCGGACGGCCGCAGGTACTGTCCCAGGGTGAGGATGTCCACGTCGCTCGCGCGGAGATCGCGCATGCAGGTGAGCACCTCGTCCCATTCTTCGCCCATGCCGAGGATGATGCCGGATTTCGTCAGCCCGTTCGCCACCATGCGCCGCGCATTCGCCAGCAGCCGCAGTGCCCGGTCGTAGCGGCCACCCGGCCGTGCCAGCCGATAGAGCCGTTCGGCGGTCTCCAGATTGTGATTCAGAATGTCCGGGCGGGCGTTCATCACGATCTCAAGAGCGGCCTCGGATCCCTTGAAGTCGGGGATCAGCACCTCGACGGTGGTCTCCGGCAGCCGTTTCCGGATCTCGGTGATGCATCCGGCAAACGCCTCGGCGCCACCGTTCGGGAGATCGTCGCGGTCGACCGAGGTGATCACCACGTGCTGCAGGCCCATCTGTTCCACCGCTTCGGCCAAGCGAGCAGGCTCGACAGGATCAAATGGTGCCGGCGTTCCGTGAGCGACTGCGCAGTAGGCGCAGTTCCGGGTACAGACATCGCCCAGGATCATGAAGGTCGCAGCCTGGTGGTCCCAGCATTCGCCGATATTGGGGCAACGGGCCTCCTCACAGACCGTGTGAAGATTGAGTTCCCGCATTAACGCCTTCAAACGTATGTAGTTAGGCCCTCCCGGGGCTTTGACCTTGAGCCAGGATGGCTTACGGACAATCGGCACCGGAGCGGGGGCCGGAGGAATTGCTGAACGGGTGAGCTGAACCAGCGGTGCTGCCATAGACCTTCCCACGAGAGACGCGATGCGGATGATCGTCGGAAATGGTTGGGTAAAGTAGTTGGCCTTAAGGGGATATGGAACGGGTTCGAGGAATGGCTGGCGGGTGGATAAATCGGGTGATCACGGCATCATGTCCACGAAATCATCCAATCATCCGTTCATCCAATTCTAAGGGCCTCTAGTGAGCCAGGAGTGTCTCTATTGTTTTTTCAAACTCTGCAATAAGCTGCTGGTGTGCCGCGCCCATCGAAGGCCCGTAGAAGCCGGCATGAACCAGGCGAATCTTGCCATCCCGCCCCAGGAAAATCGACGTTGGAAAGGAGACAAACCCCTGGAGCTGCGGGAGTGTCGCGGCGGCGGCTTCGGTATCGTTAATCCCGGCGATCAGGAGCGGGAATTGGATACCGAATTTCGCCCGGTACAGCTGGACCTGTTTCCCATCAATGGCAGGATCACCGGAGACTTCATAGGCGAGACCTACAATTTCAAGACCGCGCGAGTGGTATCTGTCGTACAGACGAGTCAACACCGGCGCCGCGTCGTGGCAGGTGGGGCACCAGGTTCCGAAAATGTCGACCAGAACAACCTTGTTCCGGAATCGAGGATCCTTCTCCGTCCACGTCTTACCTTCTGGATCGGGAAAGCTGAAGTGAAAGACTTCGCTCGTGTCGGCGGAGGTAAGCTCGGTCGGTTGCTTGAGCCATGGCTCTGAGCCCGCTCGTACCGCAGCCCACGGCGTCTGGGTGCGTATCCCCGCGTGAAATATTCCGCGGAGTGTATCTCCGTCGAGCCGCCCCGTCAGCATATACACGAACGATCCATCGAAATGACCCATCGAGAAGCTGTCTGCCTCGGCGCGACCCCAGAACAGGCCGTAGTCTCCAGTATTGGAGATGACCGTTCCCTCGAGCCCCGCGGGAGCGTTCCGGAATTCGAGCACCCGCCGGCTGGTTTTTTCATCCTGGGTGTATGTGGCGTTCCAGCGGCCGATCAGGCCGGATGGGGCAGGCTCCACCGGCCATGTTCCGCGGGAGGCTCTGAACGGAATGACGCGCGGGCCACGATTTCCAACGTTGTGGTAGGCACCGATCAGCGAGTCATGTCTCTGCACGGCAGAGATTGTTGCGGCATAGTCCGGAATGTTGATGTGGATCGAATCTCCCGACACCATCGGGGCGGGAAGCCGGTCGCAGTGAGAGCCATTGCAGAGTCTCGATGAGTCGGCCCCCAGACTCATGGAAAACCGGAGCGGGCCTCCCGCCAGGTCGACGACAGCTCGATAGGTAACCATCGCTGGAGAATTGACCTGCGCGGAGAGCGTGCTGACCGGGATCCAGCCAAGCGCGAGCAGGCTCATGTGGCGCAATAGCGTTCGCGTCATGGACGGCTTTGTTTCTGCGGGGAGGAGGGCTCGTGGTCGTATCGTTCACCGGCTTCGATTCTCGTCGTCAGCGTGTTACCGGACCACGGCGCGGGGCAGGGATAGGCCGAGCTGTACGCGCAGAAGGGATTCCGCGCCCGGTTCATATCCAGCCGATAATTTCCGTTCGAGACCGGCTCGAGCGTGACGAACCTTCCGGCCGGATAGGAGCCTTTTCCACTGGTTCCGTCCCGGAAGTAGATGGTCAGCTCGGCTTCTTCGCTGCCGGGATCGACAATGCGGTAGACCCGCAGCCTGATGGAAGAGGCGCCATCCGGAACCGCGACACTGCCCACCTCCGTCGCATCCGTCTCCAGGCCGTCAATTGTGAGGATTCGGATGGTACGCGGACTCACCGGGAGCATCGGCCCGGTGAAGACCAGTGAACGGTCCAATGGAAAATACGTCGGCACCTTCTCCAATCGCGGCCCGCCGTACACCGTGACCACCGAATGGCCAGGGGTTCCGCTGATAAACAGGGCGAGCGGACCGGAGGTGACAAGCCGATTGCGGGGAAGGGTCCGGGCTCCCAATGAACCTGACAAGGAGATGACGCCATGCTCCTCCCGGATGCGTGCGTCGACGCCGGGGAAGGGCACATTCGCCTCATCCGGTCCGATGTGAATGCCGTCTCCGATTGGCGCAAAAGCGCGGGCGATCAGTGGCGAGTTCGGCGCGGTGGTCAGCCACGCCGCGAACGCAGAACGCTCTTCAACGAGGCTTGCGGGAACCTGGGCCGACAATGTCCCCGAAATAATCAGGAGGCCGAGAAGGATTAGACGCATGCAGGGAACATAAGAGGACTGTCACTTGAGGTTAATGCCTGGCCATGAAAAAGGCGGCCATGAGCCGCCTGTTCCGCTTCGCACCTTCCAGACTACGCGCCCATGTTTCCGATCATCAGGACGGGTGAGGTGGGTTGCTGAGACCCGCCTTCCGGCTCGATGGTGAGCGCGGCGTTGGTAATGCCGGTTCCAGCCGGTAGAGTGATGTTTTCCACGAGCGCATGGCCGCTGGTCTCCGCATTGAACGTGACCGACGGAACCGGCTTTCCATCCTTGATGAACCAGAGCTGGTAGACCCGGCCGGCTGGCGCCTGCGCCAGCTGGTAGGCATGCACGATCGCAACGTTCTTTTTCGGATTCCAGAAGAGCTGAACCCTCGGAACTGGATTGCCCGCTGCCGTGAGCTGGCTCAGCTGCACATCTGGTTCAAGGATGGTATTCAGTGTCTGCTCTCGCTGGGCCAGCCTCTCTTTGAGAGAGTCGAGAGAAGCGCGTGCGGAGTCCGCCTGCGAAAGCTGATACGCCAGCGCGCGTTTCGCGCCGGAATACTTGAGACCGAACCCGATCGCCAGCATGACGCTCGCCGCCAACGCCATCCAGAACGGAAGTGGCATCCGTGGACGTGGCGGCGGCGCAGGAGGCACAAACGTCCGAACCTTCCCCTCACTGATTCTGGCGAGCACGCGTTGCTTAAGCGCTGGATCCGGTGCCACCGTAGACCCGCTGGCTCCGATCAATGCGTTCACCTCGCGGTACTCGGCCACCTCGCGCTGCGCCTCCGGCGATGTGGCCAGGAACGCCTCATAGGCGCGCGACTCCTCCGGGGAAAGTGCCCCCAGGGCGTACGCCGCCGCCATATCCTGCATTGAGGTGTCGTCCCGCTCGGTCATGCCGAGGACTCGTGGTAGTAGGGTCGTAATACATCGCGCAACTTCATCATTCCCAGCCGCACTCGTGTTTTTATCGTCCCCAGAGGCTCGCTGAGACGCTCGGCGATTTCCGATTGAGATAAACCCTCGAAATACGCGAGCTCAATGGCTTCCTTCTGGGCCGGCGCGAGCACCTGCATGGCCTCGGAGACACGATGGCTCCGTTCGGTTTGCTCGACCTGGGCTCCCGGATTGGTGCCCCAGGATCCCATGGCCGGCGCCCGGCTGTTGTCCTCTTGCCCTGCCGTCGTGGTAATCCGCTCCCGGCGATTCCGTGAGCGAATGTGGTCGAGGGCCCGGCTTCTCGCGATCATCGTGAGCCAGGCCGGTACCGACCCGCGGCTCGATTCGAAGCGCTGCGCCTCCCGCCAGGCCTGGGCAAACGCCTCCATGACGACCTCTTCCGCATCAGCCCGCTCACCGGTTATACGGAACACCACCGTATACAGCACCGTGGCGAACCGGTCGTAGAGCGAGCCCATTGCTCCCTCGTCCCCGGACGCAATGCGGCGGACCAGATCGAGATCGGTCGTCGGGGCGTCAGTTGTATTGCGGCCGGGCATGGACCATGGTGGCGTGTAGCTTCCAGGATGAAGGTGCTGCTCGAGGACCCGAGTCAGAGACAAGAGTCTATACCTTCAGCCTGATTGTTCACAAGTAGTCGCCGGTCAGTCCTGCCTGGGCGTGGGCTCCGTCAGCCTGCCTGCTTCTTTGTACGCCGCTGACTCCCTGGGAGATGTGGGCAACCTCCCATTCACGAAATTTTCTTTCTTCCCGCTCCGGGGGTGAAGAGCAGGCTCTGCCGCCCGGTCCCCCGAAGCACCTGGACGATATTCACCTGGTCCTCGTGGATCTCGCAGAGCGCCTGGTTCAAGATGCTGAATCCGGAGATTCCCCCCGGCACCTGCGCCCGGAAGGTGAACCAGAGAACATCGGCCGTTCGGCGAGCACCCTGAAACGAGAGCGGCAGGCTTTGGCCTGAACGGTCGTGAAGCGATACCCGGGTAAGCAGGTACGCGGCGATCACTGAATCACCCCGCATGCCGCTGACGGTGCCCACCGGGAGATGCGCGAACCGGCTTGCGCCCAGGGCGAGATCGTCGGCAAACCCGCGGACCGTCACCGTTATCCATGGAGTGCCTGGTTGCTCCTGGACTTCCGTCATCGTCGTGTGCAGCGGATGGGCCTGCGTCGGCAGCTCCGCTCGTGGATGCACCAGGAATGCGACGACGGCCACTCGTATCGCGAGGCCGATCACCACACGCTCCGCTCAATGACCATGCGTGTCGCAAACAACGCGACAACCATGGAGACAGCCATGACGCGCACGCGGAAGGCAGCCGCATCAACCCGCGGGATCCGGCGCAGCACACGGTCCATCGCCAGGAACATTATTCCCGCCGCGAACAGGATGACCAGCTGCCCTGCCTCGATGCCAAGATTGAATCCGAGCAGCGGCACCGCGATTCGGTCAACGAACAATGCTTTCAGATAGTTAGCGAATCCGGCACCATGGACCAGGCCAAAAAGGCCGGCGAGAACTGCACGTAGCCGCCGCCGTCGATCAGAGGATTTGCGTGCGTAGGCAACCAGGTTCTCGACGCACGTGGCGAGGATGGTCACGGGAATAAGAAACT